>JBJTUH010000053.1:0-6468 GCA_046080605.1 Vampirovibrionales bacterium | reverse complement strand
ACCGATGAGTTTGTTATAGATGGTAAGGTTGGGGGCAAGAATAAAATACGTATTAAACCCACACGCCTGATGCAAATAGGTAATAAATGCCCCCATGAGCCGTGTTTTACCCACGCCTGTTGCCAAGGCAAAGCATAGAGAAGGGAAATCCCGCTCAAAATCGGTGACTAGGGGATATTCCGAGCGGATAATCTCAAGGGCTTGTTGAACGTCGGTATTTTTGCGGGATGGTACAATTTCGGTGAGTCGAGCCAGCAAGTCCAACGAGTGGCGTTGCGGTGTGCGGAGCGATAAACGACCTGCAATAGAATTCACAATTTTTTGCGACATGGCTTAAGCTCCCTCACTGGTTTCTGGTAATAGGCTAAGTTGTTCAGGGTTTTTTGGGGCTTTGCGGGCTTAACGAGTGACCACGTTTTCAGGTAGTTTTTCTGCCATGGGGAGGTTTTCTACATTCAGCGAATAATCATCATGCCCCCATTCGCACTTGGCCAGCACGGCACGAGGAATCTTCTTAATGGTGAGGTTGCTAAAGCGTTCGGCATTGCCCTTAAAGGCACTGCATAACACCAACAAACTGCGTTCTGTGCCTACCTCATCACTCAGGGCTTGCAACTGTTCGGCACTGAGGGTTTGCGTGGTGACGTAAATATAATCGCTTTCGGTGGAGTAGCCCTGTTGCCAGTAAATTGTATCGCTTGGGGCATAGGTGAAGCCTTCCAGCTTGCACAGGGCTTCGGTGAGCATGGCGGGGTTGTATTGCTTACTGATGACCCAATTGCCCCAGTGATCTTTTTCCAGCAGAGAGCCTGCTAGTTTATAGTAGCGAAAGCCACCACCCCCCTGCCAGTTGACGGTTTTGCTGATACCACCTTGATCCGTGCCATCAATGACCTTTTTTAGGCGGGGGATGATATGGGTGTGGCAATGCTCCCCAAGTTCCACCATAATCCACCGTCTGCCCATTTTATGGGCAACCGCCCCTGTGGTGCCACTGCCCGCAAAGGAATCCAGCACGAGATCGCCAGTATTTGTACACATACCAATAATTCTTTTGATTAACGCTTCTGGTTTTTTACCGTTTTTAAAGTCTATACCTCCCTCATTATCAAGACCTGTTGTTTTTATATCATGCCAAAAATCACCAGGATGTACTTGGAGATATTGATCTGCAAATAAAAGTTTACATCTTGGCAGTTCTGTTTCGTGATTAAAACTTCTTTTTATTGCATACATCTTTTTTCTAGCGGTTACTATTGAAAAGGCAGTCACATTTGTTGGCGTGGACAGTTTGATTTTAACTGCTAAATCTTTTGCTCCGCCAGTTATTGTGGCAAACTGAACAATCCGCCAAGCATTGGAAAACAGCCAGTCCTCACTCACATTTTTACCGAATTCACGCTTATATACATCGTTAACATTCTCAAAAGACAATTTAGCCAAAATTGAATCAACTAAATTCACATCGTCTTGACTTCTGGATTCATCTTCAAGAATGCCTTTAACCAGAGATAACTCTTCTTTTGTAGCTCCATGCACAAATGACTTATATTCAGAATCCCATTTTTCCTTAGCTATGCGTTCAAGATTAAAGCCTTTAATCCCTGACTTCCCCGCAAGTATAATAAACTCTTTTAATTTTGCAATACTGCCCATTTTATTTACTGAAGCCATTTTAACACCAGTTGCTTCACTCATTTTAACGCAAATCGTTTTAAGATTTTTTTCACCACAAATTTCACAAAGCATTAAGTATAACCGAGCAAACTCATTATCATCTATCTGAATTGCCATTAAGCCGTCGGTTGATAAAAGTCGCCAAAGTAATTCCAATCTGTCCCGCATTAAACCAAGCCAAATACTATGCTCCAGCCCATCATCATAGTGTTCAAAAGCGTTGCCTGTATTGTAGGGTGGGTCAATGTAAATGCACTTCACCTTGCCTGCAAACTCTTGTTCTAGGGCTTTTAAAGCCAGCAGGTTGTCGCCAAAAATCAGGCGGTTATCAAACAGGTCGTTCTCGGTTACTTTGTGGGGGGCATGGTGGCTTAAAGTGGGGTCTGCCAGCAAAATTCGTGGTTCCAGCCGTGGGCGTTGCTCCTTGCCTATCCATGTCAATTCTAGTTTTGTTTTTTTCGTATTCATTATCCTTGTTGCCTTTCTGTCATTGCGAGGCCGTAGGCCGTGGCAATCTCATCGCCTTTAACCAAGCTATTAAGAGATTGCCATTGAGGGTTCATGGATTCAATCAGTTGGTTCTTTCGGTATCTTGACCAACTTTTAATCTGCTTTTCACGTAATATGGCTGATTCGATGCTACACGTCTGCTCAAAATAAACCAACTGATTCACATTATATCTACTGGTAAAGCCTCCACATAATTTGTTATCATGTTCATAAAGTCGTCTTTGAAGGTTGTTAGTAACCCCTGTATAAATGACGGATTTACTTTTGTTCGTTAGAATATAGACACAATAATTCATACGGCTTGCCTTAATAGTAGATTGCCACGCTTCGCTCGCAATGACAGAAAGGGGGACGCTAGCAAAGATAGGTTTCTAACAATAAAGGTCGTCATGCGTCTGTTTCTTGTGGTTTATCTAGTAATTTTGTTTGTTTTGCCAGTTGTTTTTCTTGCGATTTTACCCGCCGTTCCAGTTTTTTAAGGTCTTCTTCGGGGGGCAGGGCTTCGGGCTTAATGCCACTGTCGCCCAGTAGGTTCCGTACATTGCGGTTATTGGTCACATGCTCGGTGGTAATGGTTTGTTCGCCTTGCAGGTTCTGCTTGTTTACGTTGTGGTTAGTAATTTCAGTAGCAAGGTTTTTGGCGGCAATGGTAACGGTGGGTAAAAAATCGGCCAAGGCTCTGCCTTTGGGTACGCCTAGCTTGTTTTTCATGGCCTCCGTGTTGTTGCTTCCGCCAAACAGGGCTTGGTCGCCCTTGCTACGAATACGCCCAAACCCTTTCTGATCCACCCCTCGCTGGTATATATTGCGAGAGAGCTCCGTTTCGCTGGCAGTGAGTCGTTCACGTGCTTGCAACCGTTCATGTAGTTGTAGGCGTTCTTCTAGTTGCTCTTGCTTTCGGGTCTGCAAGGCAAAGTAGGTTTGAGCAAAGGCTATCACTGTTTTACGAGGATCGCCGTTTTGAGCAATTAGGTAACAGGCGTAGCGGGTTAGCTTTATGTCTGAAATGGCTCTTTCAGTATCTGATCCGATTTTTACCATTTTGCTGACGTCAGCAAAATGGTCTTGGATTTGTTGATTACTATTTGTACAGGCTAACTTAGCTTTTTCAATAACTTGTTCAAAGTTTCGCCATTGCGTGTATTCCAGCAACGTTTGAAGGTCTCTGGCATACCAAAACTCAATGCCTTCCTCGTTGTGAACATAATCTTCAAAACGTGTGTGCAGACGGGTAATTTCTTGCTTATCCATTAGGGTGTTACTCCAATTCCCAGTTAATTGTGAACAGGTCGGTTACAGTGTGTTGCATTGCCAACTGGCTTTCAATCAAGTCTAAAATCTTCATCCGCTCGGCTTGAATACGTTCTTGCTCTTGAAAATACTCTGCCTTCTTTTTGGTAGCTTCACCTTTCAGGTGGCTGGCCTTACGCTTGAGTGTCAATTTTTCTTGCAACAACAGGCTCGGGCTTCGGGATTGTTTATCAAACTCGTTGGCTTGTTTCCTCAGCTCTTTAATTTCAGCGTTAAAGGCAATTTCGCTTTCATCTGCCCACCTGTCTAGCTTGTCGCTTTCTTCGTTCAGGTAAGTTAGGTTTTGCTCTTCAGCATATTTCAGTAACTGGCTTACTTGCTTCTGTTGTTGAGCAGAAAGAAACGCCGTATCATACACTTTTTGAGGGTTCCCTATCAGTTTAGCAGGAATCATCATCAGTCGTTTTATGCACTCAGGGTCAAACGCTTGCCCATCATTCGTCATACCCGCAAGCAGCAAATGCTCTGTTGTTTCAACGGCGTTTTGAAGGGTCATTTTTTGAACTTGCACAATGCCCGATTGTCCCCGATAAGGTAACAGGTTGCTTAATTGTCCATCGCCTTCATAAGCGTCATAGTCAAAACGTAGGGTCGCAGGTGGCAAGTGACGTTGTTTTGCCCGTTCAATGAGTTGATCCGCAAGCTCATTTTCTTTGCCTAAGCGATAAAACTCCCAGCCTTGTTTGTCTGCCTCTGGCCATTCAATGCTGTACGTTTTGCCTTGGTATTCAAATTGTTTATCGCTCAACCGCTTGGCTTCAGGTAATTCCGCCCATGTAAACGTCATCAACTGGCGTTCAAACTGATTTAGTTTCTCATCGATATTTTCTTTACGGCCTTTCAGCTTTTGAACAACGGATTCATCCACATTCTCAAGCAGGGCTTGCCGAGCTGTTGCTTCCGTTGCCGTAATACTTTCGTTGAGTTCTTTCTGTAGTTTGTTGAATTCCTCGTCAAACTCTTGAGGGTTTCTACATTTTTGATAAATGGTGTTGATTTTCTGCTCAATATCCACCCCTGACTCAATCGCCCCCAATACTTCATCTGAAGAGCCAAAGACCCCCTCAAACAGTTTGAATTTCTGATTCAACAGCTCAAACACTCGTTGATCGGCACGGTTGCCTCTGTTGATAAAATTAAGAACGGCGACGTCAATTTGTTGTCCATATCGATGGCAACGCCCGATACGTTGTTCAACCCGTTGAGGATTCCAAGGCAGATCATAATTGACGACCAAAGAACAAAACTGAAGGTTAATCCCTTCTGCACCGCTTTCTGTAGCAATAAGTATGCTTGCTTTGTCACGGAAAGCCTCAACAATCGCCGCTTTCATATCTGCGGTTTTGGAGCCTGAAATTCTATTAGTGCCTTTATGTTGCTGCACCCATTCTTTATAAATACGCTGGCTATCTGGATCTGTATTAGATCCGTTGAGCAAAACAAGTTGCCCTTCATAGCCATTGGCACTTAAGAGATCTTTTAAGAAAGATTGCGTGCGAACAGATTCAGTAAAAATAACGGCCTTCCGCTGCCCTTGTTTTTCCACCACCCGTTTAAGGGCGGTATCTAAGCCTCTGATTAGGGCTTTGCCTTTTTCGTTTTCTTTGATGCCTTGGGCAATTTGACGCATTGCTTTTAGCAGTTCAATTTCGGCTTTGAGCGTTGTTTTTTGTATTTCGTCGGTATCTTCACCTAATTCATCAATGTCAAGCTCTTCAGCGGTTGCATCAATTGGATCAAAATCGTTTAATGTAGACGTATCGATACCAAGATCGTTTTCAAGGCGATCAATCATTCGTTTAAGCGTATCCGCAATCGCAAATGATGATGAAGCCAAGATTTTACGAATAACCAGAGTAATCAAGTGTCTGCCGTTTTTACCGACGGCCAACGTCCCTTCATTTTGTAAATACGTTGAAACTTGCTCATAAAGGGCTTGTTCTTCAGGGGAAGGGGTAAAATCTTCAGTAATACAGTAACGTTCTCTAAATGGAATTAAGCCCGCTTCAAAAACTTGTCGTCTCAATGTTCTATGACAGATGGGCTTTAACCGAGTTCTCAAATCATCCACTTGAGGATTCGTAACTTTCGTGTTGGCGTATTGTAGCTTAAAAGCAGCTTGTCCACCAAAAAAGTGTTCGTCTACCACAGAAACCAGTCCATACAGCTCCATCAGGTCGTTCTGTAGAGGGGTTGCTGTTAAAAGAATCTTGGGCTTATCTAGTACCGCATCTCTTAATTTTCTGGCAGTAACGGAGCCATCTTTTTTATAAACATTGCGGAGCTTGTGTGCTTCATCAAACACCACACAATGCCAACCCACAGCCTTAATTTCAGCCGCCTTCTTAAACGCAAAGGGATAAGAGCATATAACAATGTGATCTTTGTTCTCAAAAGGGTTTGAATGTCCGTTTTTCTTGGCAGAATCAAACGACTTCTTCTCAAGAATCAGGGAAGGTAAAGAAAACTTATCGCTCAGTTCTTGCGACCACTGTTTACGAAGAGAGGCAGGAACAATTAACAAAAGCCTACGCTTACCTTCTGCCCATCGTTGTGCTAAAACCAAACTAGCCTCAATCGTTTTACCAAGACCCACTTCATCAGCAAGTATGACCCCTTTAGATAAAGGGGAGCGTAAGGCAAACAAAGCAGCTTCCACTTGGTGCGGGTTCATATCAACACGAGAACCCTTTAATGAACGAGAAATAGTGTCCTCTGCTTGGCCTTTCAATGTAATGAGATTAGCAAGATATTGGGATTGATAAGCAGTATAACTTGGATAAGGCTTGTGCAGTAACATTAAACACCCTATTCTATTTTCTCATAGTTTTACAAACAAAAACAAAGGTATTCTAACACAAAGATAGTAAGAGTCACCTTGTGAAGGTACGGGCTTGTTTGCTATACTAGAGGCATCCGCCCCTCGCCCAATCCCACGCCTAACGAGAGAATCTACCCCCATGCTCCAAC
>JBJTUH010000052.1:0-18237 GCA_046080605.1 Vampirovibrionales bacterium | reverse complement strand
GAAACTGGGTATACACTCGTTGCCAGTTGCCATAGCGGGCGGGCAAATCTCGCCAAGGAATCCCTGTTCTTAATACATAGAAAATACCATTAAGTACTTGACGAATGTCTATTGGCTTTCGCCCTCGGGTCTCTGTTTTTGGAGGAAATAGAGATTGAATACGTTCAAATTGTGTATCAGTCAAGTCAAATCTCATAGGCTAAACGCTTTCTAAACAAAGGTTACAGCCCTATTGTAACAAAAACAAATAACTATGCCTTTTGCAAACAGCTCCTAGGTTTCAAACCCGCTTTCCCTCAGAAAAAGATCATTGCTCAAAACAATACCACTATTCCTGGCTACACCGCTCCAAATGACCGTACCAATGGTGTCATTGACGGTTTACCTCCTAATAAGTTTCCAGAAATTCCCGTAAACAAAAATCCTATTAACATCAATCCTAACAACCCTGTCCCAACGGGCGGTACGTATGCCCCTGGGAATAACAACAACAATCAACCCCTCATTACGCCTGAAGACGTGCAACGTCAAAGACGTAATAACGAATTCCCTCCTCAATTTGAACGAGATATTCCTCGCCCATTCTAACTGAATGGCTATAAAGGCTTTAAACGCTCTTTGGTACAACACCAAAGAGCGTTTAATCATGAAAGCCCATAAATCAACTTTACTGGCCAGGGCGTAAAAGCTGTGCAGCGCCTGCCGTTAGCTGGTTGGCTTGCTGAAGCACACTTAATGACGCTTGTTGTAAAATCTGGTTTCTGGAAAGCTCTGTCGTTTCACGCGCAACATCCACATTACGGATACGACTTTCCGAGTCAGACACTTTTTCAATGGTCAGGTCTAGGAAGTTCACACTACCTTGAAGCCGATTACTCAAGGCACCAATCGTTGCCCGTCGGTCATTTAACGTGTTCAGTGCTGTATCAAGCAATGCAATGGTGGCTAACGCCCCAGCGTTGGTCATGACATCAAGGGCTTGAATCCCCAGTGAGGTAGCACTAATCGTGGCTAACGGGTTGGTTGCAGCGGTGGTTGCAAGGTTAATAATATCATTCGTGGCACTATTATTCGGCCCTACCTGAATATAAAAGTTTGTCACAGAGCCATTTAATAAGCTGAGTCCGTTAAAAGAAGTGGCATTGGCAATTCGAGTAATATCATCTCGTAATTGATCCATTTCCGCATCAATCGCAGTACGCTGAGTGCTTGCCAAGGTATCATTCCCCGCCTGTACGGTGAGTTCTCGCATACGTTGCAGGTTTTCTGTAATTTGAGTCAGTCCGCCTTCTAGCACCCCCATCACGTTCAGAGCATCCTGAACATTATCTCGGGCTTTATTCATGCCTCTAATCTGCGTACGTAAACGCTCTGAAATTTGTAACCCTGCGGCATCATCTGAAGCTCGGTTAATACGAAACCCACTCGATAGTTTCTCAAATGAATCAGATAACCCTTGCTGGTTTGTATCAAAAGAACGCTGTGCCATTAAGGCAGAGCCATTGTAGTTCACATACATGGGCATAGTAACACATCTCTTTCTACCTTGTGATACTGAAGCTAAAGCTTAACCATGCTTGGCTTAGCACCCAAGGATTATGTAGGATGAAATAAAGGGTAGTTCTCACGAAGCACCTTAAAACATTAGATAGCATTTCAGACTAAGGCTATAGAGAGGTATTCGTGTAACAAAATGTAACTATTTAGAAAAAAACCCTAAAGTCCTCCAGACAGTGGGGGTGTCTCTCGTGCAAAATAAAAAGAGTGGGTTCTGAATCAGACGTTTTAACCCTTTAAGCCCTTGTTAGCCTTAGATAAGTTCTTAGGGGATATGTTTTCATGAGTCGCTCTCTCACGATCCGTTGGGGTTATCACTGTGACGTAGAGACACAAGACGTTTTATAAGGTTTCTTCAATGTCGATGACGGTTTAATGCTCATTGCTCAAAGCCAGTCAGATAAGTCGTATCAATGGTTTGCGTTGTTAAAACAATGGTTGAAATAAAAGGTGTTTCATGGCTATGCGAATTGAGTCTACCGTTACACATCTCCCTAAACGCTTAGGACGATTTTCAGGGGTTGATGTTCAGATTGCCCCATCGTCTATCTCGCAAGCACCTTCAACCACCAGTAGCGGGTCTGCTGCCACGCCACCCGCTGAGCCAACTTACCTCATACGTCCATGGCTTCCCGTCACAGGGGTGAGTCAACCCAAGAAAGTTTTTCTGGAAGTTCAATCTTTTAAACCTAAGCCTGCCAACTACTTACAAGATGAATTCATGCTAGAACCTACCAAAGGGATTGATACCATGCGCATCAGTCAGCCTTTGGAAATCTCTATGAAAGAAACACCCAGAGGGTGGGTACTCCCCAAAACATTGCCTACTGAGGCAATGAAAGCACTGAGTGTCTCAACACAGGGAGCAGCCTCAAAAACCATTGGGTACCGATTTAAGGTCATTGACCAAAACCATCAAACGCACACTTTACTCGACGGTGGAAGCTTCGCAACAAAACACCCTTTCCGCAGTAATCAGCTCTCAGGCTTACCCACAGAGCAACAACAATATTCTTTGGTTACGCCTCATGATGCAGCACGGTTAGCACAACCCTCGTCATGGTTTCAGCGCAACACCATGGTGGACGTTTTTCAAGGTAATTTACTCGGACGACGTGTGGCATACGCTTTGACGCGCCTACGCAGAGAAGCCACCCCTGAAAATGCTGCCATTGCACACGCTTTAGAAAAAACACTGCTCCCCTCGCAGCGTGCCATGCCTCTGATGTATGATTTTGACATGCCTGAAGCTTACCCAGAGGGAAGTAGTATTACACAAGCGGATAAAGCCAAAGAAAAAGCACCGCTCCCTCTCATGAAAATTGATAAATATCTTACCACTCGTCGTATTCATACCCTATGGCAAAAGCATATTATCCATGAAATTGCAATGCCTTATCGGGCAGGAGATGTTTTAGTACGCCCTTTTATTGGGAATGACACCCTTTCCAATCACGGATATTGGGCGAGCGATTTATTTGCATTTAGCCCTCAAGTAGGCAATCAAGAGTTCTTTAAACACGTTAGTCGGCTGATGTTGAGCCATCAATTGAGCCTTGTCTCTGATTTTGCCTTTGTGGGTAAAGGCTTGCAATCAACCGAGTCTATGGCAAACATGTACTGGCGAGAGATGTCCCCATTTTGGGATTGGTTCCGTTATGATAAACCCTTTGAAGGTACTCATGCCCCTTTTAAGCTTCCAGCACATGGACACTCAAAAACAACAACCTTGGGACTTTTACCTGCATGGACTGACCCTCAAACAAAAGCTCAATACCCTGACGCAAAACGCATTGCCTTTAAACTTGTCAATAGCCCGTACCTCAATGCACAAGACAAAAACCCACAATATAATCCTCATGCGTTTTCATTTCTTGAACTCTACGACCCCACCAAGGAAACACCTGATGGATTCATGAAATTGCACCATACGCCCGATGAGCCACCCGTGCATCGTCGACGTATTCCCGTGCATCCTGAAACCCTCCAACAGGTATTGCAACGCTATGAGGAACATTACCCTCATACCATTGAGCTTCACCAAACCAAACGGTTAGCCTCAAAAACCCCTGTGCTTCAGTTACCAGACACACTCAGAGGCTTACCCAACCAAGCACCTGAAGTACAACAATGGATGAACCAAACAAGTACTTGGGGACACCTACAACTAGGGTTACCCAGCCAAGATGACTCTGGTTTTAAGTGGGATGGGCAGATTCCAAACCTACTCCCTAACATTGAAAACCCTGACGTAAAACATCATATTCAATCTGCGTTTGACTTTCACTTACGTACGCTTGCCAATGACCAAACGCAGTGGATTGCAGATGCACTCGCAACCCACCGTCTAGGGCAAGTCTCTTGGCATACCCCTGAAGATGTGCTAGCCACTCTAAAACAACTTTCAAGAAAAGAGCGACAACCTGACCCCATGCAAGATGGCTCATGGAAACAAGGCAAACCGCTACCCCCTCTTCCTGAGTCAGAAGAGGCACAACATGCACTTGCATCTCATATCCTTCAACAGTACCAAGCCCTTACGGCACATCAAGTACAAGGGATCAAGCCAGCCGAAAAAGTCTCTCATGAGTTAGCACAACGACTCTTTCATGAATATCCCTTGGAAGCTCTCCCTTTTAAAGATGAGGAGGGTTCCCCTCTATTGTTCAAAGCCTCTTTAATGTACCCCATTCTCAAAAGAAATTGTGAGTCATTACTCGGGTTAGGCTATGCAACAGACATTCTTGAAAAAGTCCCTTTTCTAGGGAAGCGGGTTTCTTTTGATGGTGCCTTAAAGCACTTTTTCAAACAAACGTTACAGTCTGACGTGTTAACCCCCGAACAAAAAGCCTTACTCTCTCAGCCTATGGCGCAAAGTATGCTCATGAGCCAAATCGGAGAAGCATTATATCTCAAACTTTTGACAGGGCTGGATAGACAGCAGCTCTACTACCATGCCGATGGCACATTACGAGACCCCGCTCAAGCGGATACCCTTATACGCCAAGGCTTGGAACAAACGCTTCATCAAGAAAACAAAGCATGGATGCTGACCGCATCCCCCACCCAAAATGCCGAGATTCTTCCTGGCTTTTTGATTCAGCGTTTGAACCATCCTAACATTCAAAAAGACCTGCAAACGTTAATCAAACAAGCTATGCCAGAAATGACACCAGAAATGCTCTTGCAAGCAAAAGCACTTTCACAGGGACAGCGTCCCGTCATCAAAGCACGTCTTGACGCAGCCAAAGACTTTGGTGCGATGAACACTATTATGGAAACTGATGACATCCCAATTGACGGTACAAGCGTACGGAAATCTCACCAAGTATGGAAAGAAATGGGTGAAAAAATGGCAGGGGTATGGCAAGAGTTTTTAGGAACCCCTGCTTCTGCCACGACAGGAAACCCTAAGGGGTTTTATGGCTTTTTTCCTCATAGTGAAGTCATTGCCGAGTTTACCAACGAAGGCTGGTTGTCAGAACCCCTCACAGGTGTGATGCATAAAATGGGAGGGCTGTGGACAGGATTCGTCAATTATGCGTTGCGCAATCGTTTAACCCGAATGGTGGGGGAACAAAATGAAGCACATAAAGAGCCTTTTAGTGAGTTAGGCAAAGGGTTGCAGGGGTTACAAAAACAGCTCCATACGCTCAGTCAGTATTATCCTACCAGTGCCTCACTACAAGGCAACCAGAACTTTACGTCTCATCATGACTGGACCTTAACCATGGATGAACTTATCAAACCTGGGGGACTCATGGTCATGGATGGTCAGAAGTATCGCACCACAACCCACGCCTTAGCGGACATGGCTCGTGTATTAGGAGGTCATTCAGCGTCAGCTGAAAGTTTCAACCCTAAGCTCGTTCAACAGGTATGGATGAACCGTACATTTGCTCAGTATCCAGACACTGTACAGCATGCCATGAAGCAAGCACTTCACGAACTGGCACAAGGCAATGCAAAAAACCTTAGTAAGTTTTCAGACCAAAGCGAATTGACCCATCTTGCCCTCACGGCACCTAGACTTAATGCTCATTTGGTCACACCTGAACAAAAAGTGGAACGCTTAAAGGCACTATTTGATATTAAAAAAGGTCTCATGCCGATTGAAGGGGTCTCTCCAGAACTTGCAAAAACGCTTGAGTGGGTAGAATCTGAGTTTTTAAGAGACCATCTTACCCACCCTACTGGTGTCCATCCTGTACCTTTTCCTGAAACCCTACTCTCTACCAACACACTAGAACAGGCGTTGGCAGCCTATGACGAGACGTTATCCCACACATTGCAAACGCAACTTTCTACCGAGCAACGGCAACGATATACTGCACGGGTTGCACTGTTAGGACATCTTGCCTATCAGTTAACACGCCCATCAAGTACCGTCGCAGCCACAGCCGTTTGGAACAACGCACTGGATGAAGTATTATCAGCCCCTGCCTTACAAACCAAGCTTTCTGAGCGTTTTCATGTGTCATCTCAAGTCCTTCAGGAGGCTCTCCCCCAAATGATAGGACGTATGCTTGTGAGGGCATCAGAAGCTGAGGGCGAACGTTTTGGGATGTTACCCATTGAAGCACAACTCACCGCACTCACCGAGTCTCTTCCGTCGCTTCGGACTTCGGTGGCATTAAGTACCTCTGAAAAGGCGTTATTAGACGCTGGACAGAAGCATCCTGAAGGGATGAAGACCCTCAGCCGTATGTTGTACGATACCGCCTATGTACCAGCCCTTGATAAACTCCCCCGTATTCAAGCCTTACAAGTAGCCTACCCAGGAAAGCCAAGCTTGCATGTGGCTGACCTTATGGCGAAAACAGGCACTGAAACCTACGCAAACCGATGGGTACAAAATCGTCCTACGCTTGTGGTACCTGAATTAGACCCCAAATATCTTGCTCAGTTTACCCATGTAGAGGCAGGGTCTCCCCTGATTCATACTCGTACAAGTCCTGTTGCTTTGCGTGCTTACACACACTATCAAGACGATTTAAAAGCACTGACTGCACTCCGAGAAGACCCTCGATTTGAAGCGTTTAATCGAGGAGGATTCCCTCCTACACGAAGCCTAGCCGATGGGTCTCAAGAACCTTTAATGCAACACCAAGAAACACAAAGTATCTTGCCCATTTATCGCCCTACCTCTCCAGAGGGTACCACACCCAGTGTGATGATGCTCATTAATGCAGGACAGCCCTCTAAACCCTATCCTTCTTGGGATAACCGTGTTGGGGAAAATCCTCAAGGACTGTTTGCACAGTCTGAGTTACAAATGCCTGTGGTGGCAGAAGGTACCCCCCTTCCTTTAACAGGTTGGAACTTAAAGGAAGGCACAACCTTTGAGGTTTATCGTCCTGTGGTGCATGAGGAAAGACCCTCTCAAGACCCCAAGCGTGTCACGTGGGAAACCACAGATACGGTGACCGTACGAGATAGTGCATTAACCCTTCCCGCATTTTCAAAGTATCTTGTACTACGTGAAAAGCGTCCTTCCTAAGGGAACCTCAAACCGAGGTATAAACCTAGCCACCAAAGGGTGCGGTGATTCAAAACCACTTCATCCTTTGAAGCAAGACAATAGCTGTGGGCTTCATACACCATTCCCTTGGGGCTCTCCCAAAAGAGACTCCTCATAAAAGCATGTTTATGGTAAAGTTGCCCTATCATTGTGCGGTGTTTCGTCGAAGATAATAATGATACCCCCTTCGATGAATCCTTGCATCACGTTTACTAAAAATCACGGACGTATACGCTGGTACCTTTTTTGCCAAATCCTTTTTGTGTTTTAAGCATTTACCTTCACTTCATAGGGCTTTTGAGAGAATGATGTTTGCCCTTCACTCCTCTGCAACACCACCCGAAAGTATCGACAGTGCCTCAGCGTGTGTATTACATACGCCGTGTGCTGTACCCTATCCCTTGCCTTTAACGTTGCTAGAGGGAAAGCTTTACCTGAATAAGCCTTTGTTTGTACGTTCTCTGACGTATGCAGATGCACTAAAAGCTCATGAGCTTGTCCAAAGCTTAACCCTCAGTGAACAAGGAAGTGTAGAAGAAGGCTTTTTACTAGGACTTGAACACGCACCTGACTTAGAACGATTGTTCAGTGAAGGTATGGGCTTCGGGATTTTTGATGAAACAGGGACACTCCTTGCCTTTATTGCAGGCTGCTGGAGTGAAACAGAGTGGTTTCAAGGCAAAATATCTTTTGATGGGTGGAAACGCCCAAGACAGCAAGTGCATCAAGCTTTACCCGAGCTTCCTGAACTTTTCTTTTATATTGATAAAATTGCAGCAGTAAGAGGGCTTCGTCGTACAGGGATGTCGAAATACCTCTATACCCTGATAATACAGCAACTTCCTCAAGACACCCCTCTGGTGGCTTTTATTGTAGAGCGTCCTTGGTATAATGCCCCTTCCGTAGGATTCCATGAGGCGTTAGGCTTTTTACAAATTGGCTCGTTAGAACGTCCACCTTCATTACAGCTTCCTGCCCACCACTTAGGAGTATTCCTGAAGTTTTGTCAGGCATCTTCCTCTGGGTCTTGAACAAAAATCCATTGTTTCAGCCACGAAAGCGGTAGAATTTGTGTGGTCAGTTTGAAACACTGTTCCATGGCGTGAAATGCCTCTGGGTCAGTAAAGTCAAACCCTGTTTCGTTAATCCACGCTTCAACCTCATGGTGCAGCACAGGAGGCGTAAGATTGGTCATGGCATGGTCTTGACCCATGTGAGGAAGGTCAACCCGTAGGTAACGCTCGCCCAGCCATTGCTGTAGTAAAGGAAGTTGCCAAGTGTGTTGTAACCCTAACAGTAACGCAATAAGGTACATATTTTCTAAAAGCCAATCCACCACACCCCAGCGTTCCTCCTCATCTCCTGTGTGCTTGAGCTGATGCTCTAGTGTACCTAGGCTTAACATCGTTACGGCTTGAGGTGCGAATCCTAAGTAAGCAGTCGCTTCATGAAGTGCAAGTAAATCGGGGGTATTGGCAAAGAGTCCTCCATCGGCGAACTGTTTTTTAAGTTGAGGTATCGTCACAGTAGGGAAAAAGACAGGACCTGCACTGGTCGCTAAGGCAACCTGCCATAGGGGCGTGTCCCATAACGCCGTAGAGGTGTCTGAAAGCTCAGGACGAGGATGCAGGGTTACTTTAGGGTCACGAAAATAGAAGGGGATGCCGTCTGTGAGGTCTGTGGTAGGAATAAGCACATGAGGACATTCAGACGCTTTCAGGTCCTGTAATGTGTATTGACGCTGAGTGTCAGGGTTGGTAAACAGCGTTTTTAGAGAACGTTTAAGATGATTATTTTTATAGATAGGATGGTGTAACACCCCAGGTAAAAAGAGACTTTTCCCGCCCCATAATTGCCGTATGGGCCAAAAAAAGGTATCTACAATAGGACTCATCACATTGTTGCCCCATACCCATAATGACTCGCCCAAGGGTCGCCAAAAGACACCCACGATGCCAAGCAATAAGCTCACATAAAACGTCCATAGCAACGTCCATTTAGCAAGCCCTTGCCAAGTATCCCAAGAAGTTAAAAGCATCCAAGCATGGATAAGAGGTTCTGGCACAAAAGAGTATAACGCATGAGAAGAAGTGCTTACAACACGACTACTGAGGGGTGGTGTCATCCCAGACGGGTGTGAAAGGTGTTGTGTACTATTGAGTGCTTTTTCAACCAAATGGAGCAAGTTTTCTGCCAATAATTGAATCGCCTCAATAGGCACGGCCCAGTCCCAGAAAGAAAGTAATGCTTTTTGAGTCAAGGTAAAACCACATATCAATAAGGCGAGAAGCGTAAGAATCACCCACGCCTGTACGCACCCTTTCATACCACGGGCAATCGTACGACCCCAAGGGGTTAATGCCCAAGAGGCTTCTTCTAGGGGACCTCGTTTAAAGACCCAAGCGTGACGTAAAGAATTGTCGAAATTTTATAGCGTGCTTCTTCTTGCCACAGCTGTAACAGACGTTTCATGGGAATCCCCATCGCAACGGCAAGCGCATTGATACCTCCTGCACTGGTACCACTGACCAAGTCAAAGCATTCTCGGAGCTGTGCATGAGGGTTTTTACTTAACTTTTGCCATGTAAGTTCTAAAAACCACAAAAGGAGTGCCGTGTAGTAGCCTCGAATCCCTCCACCTGATAAACTCAACACTCTACACGTAGATTGTCTCATCCCGTGGCGTATCACAGAGGCCATGGCAGATATGGATGCCTCATGGCGTGTATGACATCGAAGGGGCAAAACCGCTTCCGAGCTAGGCACGGGGTATCGTAGCACCTCAGTGGCTGAGACATCCAACCCCAGTGGACGAGGGACACGCTTTAAACGCTGAACTTGGTAACGTAAGCCTGTAGGACGAGGACGTATCATCAATGGGTCTTTCTAAAAAAGGAATCGGAAGGAAAAAGTCATGATGGCAATACGCCTCACACATGCAACACCAAAGCTTAACAACCTTTGACCTTATAAGCTCTTGTAACCTAATAAAAGGGGTTTCAGAAGCTAACACTCGCCAAGATAAGGTTTATGGGACGATGTGTTTATGGTGTAATCAAAAAACACTTTTCTCTTAGTATACTCAAGGGAAAAAATAAAAACATAAAGTTTCTACTTCAAACAACCCTTTAAAACACGCTCAATCAACAAAGGTACTCGGATGTGATGATGGTATTACAAGCCAATGCAGTGTCAGTTCATTTTGGTGAACATCAGGTGCTGGACAACGTCAGTTTACAAATTACTACCCAAAGTCGTATCGGACTTGTGGGGGTAAACGGGGGTGGAAAATCCACGCTATTGAAGTGTCTTATGGGTGAACTGGAACCCAATGCGGGCAACGTAAGTGCAACCCCTTACCTACGGGTACAGTGTTTAACCCAAAATCCTAAACTAACCCCAGGGCTTACACTCTATGAAGAGCTTTATCGTGTTTTTGATAGTTATCACGCTGCAAAAGCTGAGGAAGAGCAGATTTTGCACGCCCTTGAGACGATGTCTCCTGATGCCATGGAACACGCACTGAATCGGTTAGCGGAAGTCCAAGCACTTCAAATGCACGTGAATGAAGCACAACTTGAAGCCGATATTTACCGTATGACCACAGGCTTGGGGTTTGAACGACACGAGCTTGAACGTCCTGTAGACCGCTTTAGTGGGGGCTGGCAAATGCGTATCAACCTTGCGAAAGTGCTACTACAAGGGGCAGATATTATGCTCATGGATGAACCGACAAACCACCTAGACATGGCAGCGTGCGAATGGTTGGAAGCCTTTTTACGTCAATATCAGGGCGGAGTGTTGGTGGTGTCTCATGACAGACGCTTTTTAAATGAACTGGTGACAGAAATTGCCGAGTTAGAAAGAGGTAAATTAACCCTTTATGCGGGTAATTATTCACAGTATGTAGAGCAACGTACCCTCACCCGTGAGCGTCAAGCCGCAGCAGCGGAACGTCAACAAAAAAGCATCGAAGAACAAATGCGTTTTGTGGAACGCTTCCGTGCCAGTGCCACGAAAAGCACCCAAGCAAAAAGCCGTGAAAAACAACTTGCTAAAATTGAACGCATTGAGGCCCCTGAAGCTGAGCTGAAACGTCTAAATTTCAAGTTCCCTTTCCCCAACCCCAGTGGGCGTAATGTACTAACGCTCAGTGAGGTCTCTAAAACCTTTGGAGAACACACCCTTTTTCAAGGGGCGAATGCTCATATAGAGTGGACAAAAGAAGAACCACCACGGGTGTTTTTATTAGGAGAAAATGGTGCAGGTAAAACTACACTTTTTAAAATGATTTTAGGGCTTGAACCTGCATCGTCAGGAGACATCCGTATTGAGGACCGTGTAGAAACAGGCTATTATGCTCAGCATCAATTACAAGTCCTTGATGCAAATAAAACCTTGCTTGATACCCTTGTGGATGTTCTTCCCAAGTCAACGCAAACCGAAATCCGAGGCATTCTCGGGCGATTCCTCTTCACAGGGGAGCAGGTATTTAATAAAGTAGGATTACTCAGTGGCGGTGAAAAAGGTCGTTTAGCACTTGCAAAGCTCATGGTGACAGGTCCTAACCTGTTGTTACTAGACGAGCCTACCAACCATCTTGACACGCCCGCACAAGAGGCAGTAGAAGCAGCACTTTCTCAATACCAAGGAAGTATTTTGTGTATTTCTCATGACCGCTATTTTATTCAAAGTTTAGCCACACATATTTGGGAACTGCACCAAGGAAGACTCATTACGTTTGCGGGTTCTTATGATGAATACCTTGAGAAACGTCCTGCATTGCTAGCACAAGCAGAAGCCTCCGCTAAAAAAGGGGGAAAGGTGGTTGATTTACCCTCTGAAACAGTCACCACCGACAAACCCAACTCAAAAACTGCAAAAACATGGGCAAAGCAACAAAAAAAGGAGTTGCAAACGCTTGAAAAACAGTTAAGCCAGCTAAGTCAAGATAAGCAAAGCTTACTAGAGCTTATGGCAACGCCTGAGGTAGCTCAAGACTATGCTCGGCTACAGGCTTTAACGCAGCAACTTGAACACCTAGAAGCCTCCTTGAAAACTACGGAAGAAGCTTGGCTGATCCTACATGAAGGGTAAGCCCTACTGTACCGAGTTTGGACGAAAGTTACACTATTTGCACGACTCTAATACTTAACCATCTTATTAGAGCCATACTCTGTACTATACTTCAAGTATACGCTTCTGCTATGATAGGGCGTAGCTTGTATGAAAGTTTATCACTCTATACCGTGCCTACCATGCCTTATAATTCACTTACCATCAAAAACTTTAAAGGGATTGCTGAAATTCGCCTTGAAGAGTTTGGGCTTATTAATGCGATTGTTGGAAAAAATAATGTCGGAAAGTCAACAATACTTGAAGCCATTGATTTTGCTTTATTTGCAAAAGGGCTATCAGAGTCTTTCTCGGCAAGACATTGGACTATGCCGCTTCATAAAAGAATACAAAGCTATCTTTATGGTAAATCTACGGAAGGCATCTATTTATTTCATCAGGCATTACCTAACTCAGAGCCTTTACGTATTCAGTTAGATACAGACATCACATTACAGTTAAAAGCCTTGGATACTCTTGAAGAGCTACCAGAGTATATCCAAGAATCAGAGGAGACTTTTAGTGTTGAGACACCTTATGAAGTTCAGAGTATGGGCAGGAAAGGTTTTCTTGATTTGAGTCCTCGCTCTCGTCTGAACAGACCATCAATGTTCCTTTCTTCGCACGAAGAGGCTCATGTGTTTATGTCAGCACGTAAGAGTTTGCCAGACACACGTAAGAGCTTGACAGATAAAGGCTACTTTCGTGCGTATCAAGAGGCTTTTCAGAAAAAGCTTAGTGATTCTATTGTTATGTTACTTCAAACACTAGAACCTAATTTAGAAAATGTATATCCTTTTGATGAAAATATCTTAATGTGTGATTTAAAATACCATACACGACTTCTACCTGATACATTGATGGGTGATGGCTTTCGTCATTTATTATCTATAGCCTCTTTCTTGGTGAGTGCAAGAGGGCGTGTCGTCTTATGGGATGAGCTTGAAACTGGTTTACATTGGAGTATTCAGCCTAAGCTATGGGGTCTTATAGAACAAGAAGCTCGTGAGCATGGCACACAGTTTTTTATCACGACCCACTCGTATGATCTACTACAAGCCCTAGCGGATACCATTGAAACCATGCCAGAAGAAAGTCAAAACTTTACCAAGCTCTTTCACGTAAAAACGTTTGATAGTATAGGTAGACTAACTTTTAGACGTTATACAGGCACTGGACTTATGGGTTTGATTCATGACGGAATTGAGTTAAGGTAATGGCTCAAAAGCTTTTAGAAAATGTCAAAATACTGATATTGTGTGAAGGGCTTACTGATGCAAGGTTTTTTCAGTGGTTATTTGAAGCTTGTTGTCCCGAAAAAACGTGTCAAAAAGTCGATGGTATTAAAAATGCCACTTGGAAGTCAGTGGACTGCCATTTTTGTAGTGTAGGAGGCGAGAAGAACCTCAACAACACATTACAACTGGTGTTAGGACTACTTAGTAACCCTAATGACCTAACACTGACGCACGTCAGTGTGATACGAGACCAAGATAAAGAAAGTCCTGAAAAGTTACTTGAAGAGTTTCGTAAGTTATTTGCCGAGAATCTTCAGCCATATAGGGGTATCGGATGGGTAGAAGCCGAGAATCTCTGTGAAATTCAAGCGAATGTTCTTCACACGCTGAAATACAGAGGTAATGGCTCACTGTCAAATGACTTTAAACTGACTGTGGGTCTGTTTTGTATTCAGGGTACTACAGCAACAACAAGCTACACAGATTTAGAAGGATTATTGCTTAATGCGTTGTCGTCTGAATACGAAAAAGCATACTCATTTATGAACGAGAGATGGCAAGAAATAGTAAGGCATGAACAATGCCCAGACATCATTGGAGATGACCGACACAAATCACCTTGCCATAAACAAACTTGGCAGAGACTGCAAGCCTCTCTAACAGACTTCAGTAGAATTATACAAGCTAATAAGCAGGAGTATTCTGTAATTTATGATAAGAATGCAACAGTACTAAAACCTTTTGTAGAACTCTTTCAGCAGTTAATGCAAGAGAACGCTACTAAATAAGGAAACAAACCCGTACCACTTATTGTTCATCCAGAGAGACGTTACAGCTTCAAGTAGGGTCGCCACTTTGCGAGGGTTTTATCCCCTACCCCTTTGACCTCGTTTAGCTCCTCAATACTCTTAAACCCGCCATGGCTTTTCCTGTACTGCACAATTTTTTGAGCCATTTTCTCACCAACACCAGGTAAACGTTGTAACACTTCAGGAGAAGCCTGATTGATTGAAATACTCTGTAATGCGGGGCGTACCTTTGCATGGTAGGTAGGCTGAGAAGCTCGATGTTTAGAAGATTTTTTATGAGGGTGCTTCTTCATTGTATGCTGTTGCAACGTTGTGGAGGTATTGATACCCTGTTGAAGGGTGAGTACCTCAGAGTGCTGCTCAATGGCTTCACGTTCAGCGTGAGGTAGCAATGTATTCGCAGCATCAGAGGAAAGCTGAACCTCAGAAGGTAAAGGCTGCAATGATTGTATTCGAGCCGTTTCAGGACCATCCCAAAAAGCCTCTTTTACTATGCTGATGCACCATAGGGTACCTACCACCACCCATGCCCATCCAATGCAATGCAGCAAACATTTTCCTAACCCGTATTGCATGAGTTCATGAGGCTGAAACCAAGCGGGAGGCTTCAGGGCTAGGGTAGGAATACCATGCGTTTTCACACCCTGCCATAGCCTCTTTTGTAAAGAGACTATGGCGGCTTGCATCCTAAGTATTACACTGGAAGGCATCGGATGTTACAGATTCGTCTAACTAGGACAGTGACGCACTACACAGTGCCTGCTGTGCTGCTGGTGCATAGGTTTGATGCCACTGGGTATGAAGAGCTTCAAGGTCGTTATGACTAACGCGCTTCTGAGCATCAGCGAGTGACTTAAACGCTTTAAAGAAACTATCCAGTGCTTCCCCTTCAAGCTGTACGCCCATTTCTGCCATTTTAGACTTTACGGCAGCACGCCCTGCACGAGGTCCAAGGGGAAGACGAGAGTGAACTTGTCCCACTCGTTCGGGACGTAAAATCTCATACGTTTCACGACCCTTCAAAAAGCCGTCCTGATGAATCCCAGAAACATGGGCAAAAGCATTTTCTCCTACAATCGCTTTATTGGGTTGTACAGGAATCCCCGTCAAGGTGGAAATAAGCTGACTGGTTTCATACAAATGCTCAGGAACAATACTGGTATACAAGCCCTCAAAATAGGCTTGGCGTACCTCAAGTGCCATCACCAGCTCCTCTAGGGCAGCATTACCAGCACGCTCCCCTAAGCCGTTAATGGTACATTCTAGTTGTCTTGCACCGTTCATGGTACCCATCAATGAGTTTCCTACTGCAAGCCCTAAATCATTGTGACAATGCACCGAAATAATGGCTTGGTCAATGTTTCTCACATTCGCCTTAATCCCTGCAATTAAACGTCCAAACTCTTCAGGCATCATGTAGCCTACTGTGTCTGGAATATTCACCGTAGTGGCTCCTGCTTCAATCACTGCCTCAAGCACAGCATAAAGATAGGCGGGTTCGGTACGTCCAGCATCTTCAGCGGAAAACTCAACATCGTTGCACAACTGACGTGCATACGCCACATGCTCACGGGCAATGGCAAGAATATCTTCTCGTGTTTTCTTAAACTTGGCCTGAATATGAATATCACTCGTCGCAATAAAAGTATGAATACGTGGCTTACGATTGCCTTTAATGGCATCCCATGCGGTCGCAATATCTGCTTTAATGGCACGAGATAATGCACAAATAGAAGGACCTTGCACGGTGTTTGCAATCAGTTGAACCGACTCAAAATCTTCAGGACTTGAAAAAGGGAAGCCTGCTTCAATCACATCCACGCCAAGGATAGCAAGTTGTTGTGCTACTTGGAGCTTTTCTAGTTTGGTAAAGCCTACTCCTGCCGATTGCTCCCCATCACGGAGGGTGGTATCGAAGATTTTAACATGATTTGCAGGATTCACAGGAGCATTTACAACATGAGATTCAGCTTGCATACAGACAAGATTCCAAACTAGAACAATATCAATAACAACGATACATTCACACACCCAAGCCCTTGAAACAGACGAGTATGACACGCTTTTTTAAAAAGAAGAGGTCTCTATCGTCCAATCAATGGGACGGGGTTTTATTATATCAAATAGAGCCAGTATTCGCCTAGTAGGTTTAAGAATGCTCTTTAAAAAGTTTGTCTAAAATAAGTTCTTCTTGGATGGCTTGGTGATAGTCACCACAACTTGTCATGTCTTTAGGAAGGACAAGGTCAAGCTCGGCAATCATAGCATCAAAGGCTTCAGGGGTAGGAAACTTTTGTAAGTATCCTTGAATTTTAATGACATGCGTTCTCACCCAAGCCTGAGACATAGGTAGCCATGGCAGGTGATGCGAAGGACTTGGAAGAAGGGTCTCCTGAGGTGCAACTCCCTCATGCTCTGAAGTATGGAAAACGCCAAAGTATGGCTCAAAGGGTAACATATCGCAGTGCATCACTTTCCTGAATGACATGATAGGGAATACTATGGTTAAATAACCCCATGGCTCAGTGGGTTGCTAAAGATTGACACGCCTATAACCGTTCACATCAGCAAGGCACCACCATGCTTTACCTCAGTGAGCTTGACTCAGTAAGGCACACAAAATGGTTAAAACAACAAAACATTTTTAAACTTTCTAAAGTAAAGCTTAATGATAACATAACATATTTTTATCATCTCAGCACGTTTTTTATCACACATTTTAAGAATGGTTACCTTGTGTAACATTCGGTTTAGTTCATAGGTTAAAATGTGTCCTCTGGTTTGTATCATGAGTTTACGTATTTGAAGGAATCGCTGATGCCCATTTCATCTTCTGCTTGCCATACTGCCCCGATGCGTCCTTATACGTTTTTAGAACTCACCCGTGCATTGTGTTCTAAGTGTCTAAAGGTAGTAGATGCCAAACTCATTTTACAAGATGGGTGTGTGTATATGGTGAAGCAGTGCCTAGAGCATGGGGCTGAAAAAGTGTTAGTGGCAACCGACTATAACTACTGGAAACAAACCCGTCAATTTTTAAAGCCTGGACAAATGCCTCATGTGTGGAACACACCCATTGAACACGGATGCCCTTACGACTGTGGCTTATGCCCTGACCATGAACAACACTCATGCGTTACTTTATTAGAAATTACAGACCGTTGTAACCTCACCTGTCCTACATGCTTTGCAGGGTCATCTCCGACTGCAGGAAGCCATCGAAGCCTAGCACAAGTAGAAGCCATGTTAGATGCCATTGTACGCAATGAAAAGGAGCCTGATGTCGTACAGATTTCTGGAGGAGAACCTACCATTCATCCCCAGTTTTTTGAGATTTTAGACGCTGCCAAACGCCGTCCTATTAAGCATTTAATGCTGAATACTAATGGTGTAAGGCTTGCCAAAGACAAGGCTTTTGTAGAAAAGTTATCACACTACACACCTGGGTTTGAGGTTTACCTGCAATTTGATAGCTTAACCGCACCCACACAACACGTGCTACGTGGAGAAGACCTCACTGCTATACGCCGTGAAGCACTTGAGAACCTTAATGCCTATCATATTCCTACCACGCTTGTGTGCGTCGTTCGCCGTGGTCTCAACGACCAAGAACTCGGAGATATTTTACGGTTTGCACAACAACAACCTTGCGTACGAGGGGTTACCTTTCAGCCTGTACAGGAGGCAGGTCGTACCGAACAGTATCATGCCAAAACAGACCGATTGACCTTAACGGAAGTACGCTCTGCCATTTTAGAACAGTACCCTACCTTTACCCCTCAAGACCTCATCCCTGTTCCCTGTCATCCTGATGGGATCGCCATGGGATACGGTCTTAAAACAGAAGAGGGCGTGACCCCTCTTTCCTCATTCATTGACCCCACAAAATTACTGCTTGAACAAGGGAACGTCAATACCATTCGCCATGAAATGAAAGCCAAACTATTTGAAGCATTCGCCCTGAACCATTCACCAGAAAGTACAGAGGGCAGCGTGG
>JBJTUH010000051.1:0-4195 GCA_046080605.1 Vampirovibrionales bacterium | reverse complement strand
CAGTGGTTGGGGTTTCCCATTGACCATAGCACCCGCACACGTATGACCCACTTCTGTATGAATATGATACGCAAAATCGATGGGGGTAGACCCCAGAGGTAAGGTGACTAAGCGTCCCTTCGGTGTAAAGACAAACAATGTATCAGAGAACAAATCAAGTTTTACGGACTCTACATAGCTACGTGCGTCACTATCATCGGTTTCTTCACGCATTTCAAGCATTTGTTTCAGTAAAGAAAATTGCTTGTGTTCTTTGGAGCCAGCGTGGTTTGATCCCCCAGAATCTTTATAAACCCAGTGGGCGGCAATCCCGTACTCGGCGATGCGGTGCATCATATCGGTACGAATTTGAAACTCCAGAGGTCGACCCTTGGGACCTATCACTGTGGTATGGAGTGATTGATATTGGTTGTTTTTAGGGAGTGCAACATAGTCTTTAAATCTTCCAGGGATAGGTTGAAAAGCACTATGTATCACTCCTAATACCTCATAACATTCGTGTTCTTGCTGCACAATAATACGAATGGCACTGATATCATAAACTTCAGACAGAGGCTTTTGCTGCTTCTGCATTTTTTTGTAAATGCTGTAGGCGTTTTTGACTCGACTTTTAATTTTCACTTTTCCTGCAATATGAGGATGATACTCCTGAAACATACTTTCCAGCTTTGTTTTAACTTCCTTGAGGGTAAGCTCTCGTTCGTCTTGGGTATCAAGGACTTCTGTGCGGATTTCTTGGTAAGGTTCTGGGTGAAGGTACTTAAAGGATAGATCTTCAAGCTCTGCACGCATGTTACCCATCCCAATACGGTTTGCCAGTGGGGCAAAAATCTCAATCGTTTCCTTTGCAATCCGTTGCTGTTTGTCAGGGCGTAAGCTTTCCAAACTACGCATGTTATGGACACGGTCAGCAAGTTTCAAAATCATGATACGGCTGTCTTGTGCCATGGAGAGAAACATTTTTCGGAAGTTTTCGGCTTGAGGGTCTTGTTCTGTGGAAAACTTATATTTTCCCAGTTTTGTGACCCCCTCAACCAAAATGAGAACCTCTTCTCCAAATAAACGGCGCAGTTCATCAGGTTTTGCACTGGTGTCTTCGAGTGTGTCGTGTAAAATACCTGCCAATACGGTTGGCGTGTCCATGGGGATATGGGCGAGTAGTGTCGCAACAGCCAAAGGGTGTGTAATGTAGTTTTCACCGCTTTTACGCCGTTGTCCACAGTGTTTTACACACCCAAAACGGTACGCCAAGTAAAGTGCTTGACACTCTTCTTTACTTCTCTTTTGTTTATGGAATAAAGCAAGTAAAGCTTGATATAGCTCTGTTTCAGGCATTGCAGACAAGGAAGCCATAAAGGTTAAAATGTTTCGTATTTTACATCAACAGAAGAGCATACAACTGACCAGCCATGGCTATAGTATACATCAGGCGAAACGATTGATGCGTATTTCTTATAAAAATCTTCCCCTAGTAAGAGGGTGAGGATACCCCTCTACAGGCTAAGCAGAGTCTGTTACTGGGGCATATTTTTTCGAGCAACCCTTTCATTAGGAACGAGTGTGCTATGGGCTGGTGCTGCGTCTCTCCTCTTGCAAGAGGATCATTCGTTCTCTCAAACTCGCAAGTATTTCATAGTCTGTTACCTTGAAAGTATCTATTTTTGTATGCTTATGCGTTTTGTGTTGTTTGCGGTACCGAAGGGAATCTTCTCGTTATGCTCAGTCGTCAAGACACTCACACCCAAGACCCTATGCAAACCCTTCCTTCTCAGGGGAAGTTGGTTAGTCGCATGGAAGGTTCTATGGCACAAGCTCGTTCGGAACACTCTTTGTTCATGACGCCTACCCAGCTTTCAGGAGTGCTTGGGTCTAATGCTTCCTCACGTAACGCTCACAGCACACGTCCACTCCATACAACGCAAACGCCTATTGGGTTGCGTCATAGTTTAAATCCTACGTCAGAGGTATCCTCAGACCATTCCCCCATGAATGCCTTTTGGGGTGAAGCACTAGAACAACGTGAGGCTCAAGCGTCTTTGTCGTTACCTTTTGCGACGCTTTGGGCAAATCGTCAAGCTATTTTACAGCAGTGTTGGGAGGCTCCCCTCACTCAGTATATGTTGCAATGGATACGTCAACCCGCTTCTGTCGTGTTGTGTGGCTTATTCATGACCTTGATAATAAGTTCTATGTGGGTGAAAGATACCCGTATAGACAGCCCTACACGTCAAGGCATGACGCAAGACACTCGTATGGCTCAAGCAGCTTTCTCTCACGGTTCTCATGCTAGAGAAGGTAACCGTCCTTCAAACGTTCAAGAAGGTTTCTCTGATGATACCTCGTACCGTCAAGATGAGCTAGCACTTTTAGCACAGCAGGGGCAAGATGATTCACGTTTGGGTGAGGTTCCTTTTGAACAACAAACGCCAGAAAATCAAACCATGCTTGCAAAAGCTTGGGCAGGTTTACAGCGTATGATGCCAGGAGGAAAAGAGGCTTCTTCTCCTTTAGGAGGCTCTTTTGATTCACCCTATTCAGGCGGAGAAAAAATTGTAGAGCAGAAAATTACTGCCTCTTCTCAAGGGGGACAGCGCCTGAATCCTTTTCAGCAACTCCTGATTCAAAAAAAGATTCAGCCTCCGCCACCACCTCAACAAGATTCTTTTGTGGACAGTACGCCTGTGAATGATACGCCAGAAGACACGCAACCTGTTGCACCTCCAGATAGTTTGCAAGGTGTGGTGTTAAGAGGAATTATTCGTCATCGTTCAGGGGATATTGAAGCCGTGATTGTTTCGCATCAAGGACGTTCTTACACGCTACGTCCAGGAAAAGAAGAAACGATTAATGCTCATAAAGTGGTGTTAGAGTCTGCGACGGATGAAAGTGCCTCTTTTAGTGTTGATGGCTTTGAGCGTAAGGAACTTATCTTAGAAGATGTGCTTACGGCAGAATCAGCACCCGCTGCTTCACAAAATAATGAAGGTGGCGTGGATGCAGGGCAGCAAAATGTTGGCTATCCTGGAGGAGGAGGGCAGCAAGGAGGGTTTGACCCTAACCGAGGGTTTACTCCCCCTGGATTTACCTTTCGTCCTCATAAGGGGATGCAACGAACGATGGGTCTCACAAAACAAGGGTACCGTCTTTCACCACAACATGGAAACACTTTACCTACCCGAGGATACACCGTCATTAAGCTTCATTAATGGTGTAGCTTGAGGGGGCATCACATGATGTCAGAGATTGTCTAGCATATTAAAAAGTTTGAATGTCACTTCTTCTTGTAAGGCTTTTTAAAGGATTTTTTTAAATGATGTTTCCCGTTTCTTTCTCCCAGTCTTTCGCTCGTTGGACTCATTTAGTTTCTCAGATGCAAGGTTATCGTCCTGTAGCGGTTCTGCTCTTGCTTTTAACACTGTTACAAGGTGGTTTACTGCTTTTGCCTACCAAGGTGCAGGCATTTGGTGAAACACCTGTGTCACTTTTTCAAAAAGTGAGTGTTGTGAATGGAGACCAAATGCTTTCCATGGAGTCAAATCAAGAAGATGTTCGCCAAGTCATTCGTCAGCTTGCCCAAAGTACAAACTTGAACTTGATGCTTGACCCCTCTGTGCGAGGCACATTATCCATTACGTTGAATAACGTGACGCTTAATGAGGCACTGGAGGCTATTTTAACCTCTAATGACCTTGTCATGATTCCTAAAGAAGGCAATATTTATGTCATTATGAGCCGTCAAACCGCAATTCAACGTGGGATTGATCGTCAATATTCCAAGCTTATTCCTTTAAAATATGTCAATGCTCAACGGATTGCTAACCTCTTGAATAATACGGTGTTTCAACAACCGCAGGCGGGTCAAGATGATGCCAATGCACAAGGCGGAGACCCAACTGCGGGTGGAGGCGGTGATACAGGGGTTCCTATTACTTCTCGGGCTCAAGCAGACTTTAGAACCAATGCAGTACTCATTATCGGAGAGCCTCAAGATATTGACATTGCAACACAAGTGATTGCGAGTATGGATGTTCGGCGCGAGTCAAAAACCTTTTTCCTCTCTTATGCCAATGCTGGACAAGTGGCAAGCTTATTGATGAGTAGTATTTTTAACGAGGGGGTTAACCCTTTACAGCTTGGTGGTGCTGCTGCTGGAGGAGGTGCTGCTGCACCTGCGGGTGGCGGTGGCGAAGGCTCA
>JBJTUH010000050.1:0-5574 GCA_046080605.1 Vampirovibrionales bacterium | reverse complement strand
CCTGGGCTCCTCACTATCCACAAGCATCAGAAACCAGCGGGAACACGTTTTCAAGACTGGACAAGCGCGGGCAAGTCGTCGGCAAGTCTGGACAAACGTTCTCGGGTTGGCAGTCAGGACCGCCGACCTAGAACGTCATCTGGAGCGCTTCCAGAGCGCTGTCCTCGCTGGAAAGGGTAAGTTACACCAAGCCCAGCGTGGGCAGGTGGTGTACCAAGCTCCAAAGCTTGGTTTCGAGGGCCTCGTTTGCGCTTTTGGCCACTTGAGAGCGCCCCTTCACGGCTATCCTCCTGTGGTGCTCTCGCGCGTTTCCTTGAGTTCCTGGGGTTATGTCTTGCCTGTAGATGGCGAGAAAAAAATAAAACTTGATTTCCACGCTCATTTTCGCCTCTCCCCTCTTGCTCATCGGAGCACTGCAACGACTGCGACGAGTGCGCACCATGGGCGTTGCACTCACCCGGTACATCGGTTATCTCTCCCAGATCGATTCCAGAGCTTCTCGGGGTATCGATCGACGCAGAATTTGACGGACAATCAGGCACAATTTCTTCTCGAGGAGACTTCCAAAACAATTTGCTCTTCTTCACGAAGCTGAACAACGCTCGACAGAACGCGGGGTATCTCTCATCCTCCGTCCTCAGAGCGAAATCTCGGATGGCCGACCAGCTCGGAGGCACCACTTCAACATCACCAAGATCTTCAATAAGCTCATCGTAGACCAATGCTGAACAATTCTCAAATAAATGGGGTAGAGTCTCAGGAAACAGACCACAATGCCGGCACACATCCGTGAAAGACAGTCGCATCGATCTCGCCCACGCCTCCGTGGGTAGCACACCCATGCGGATCCTCGCCATCAGTTTTTCCTTCCAGTTGTCTCCAAAGTACTTGCGTATATCTCTCTTCTGCTTGGGGAACAGTACTTGACGCAGGTCACACAAGGTGGCTCGGACGTCTTCAGCGTCAAAGTGGTAGGGTAAGAATAACATGTTCCACATCCTACGTAGTTCAGCGGTTACCACAGGACCATGTGAGTTGAGAATCAAGTCACGAACCATGTCCAGCTCTGGTGTAATCAATACACGGAACACGTAGAAAGCATTCATGCGTTTCACATGCACATCCAAAGATTCAATAGTAGATTCTTTTAAGAGTTCCACAGTTGGAGTGCGGAGTAAAGCACCACAGCACAGACGTAAACCACGTCGGTCAGCTATATGAATCTGATCAGATTTTTTTGCATGAGACCACAACACAGATCCATAGTTCATATAGCCACGTACGTAACCCACATACAGACGTTCAATCAGTCTTCTTGAGAGCTGTCCTGTCTTAGCAAGACGCTGCACAAACATCGTTCTGCGAATTACTTCTTCTTTGATTTTCGAACACCACGCTTGCAGTGATAGCTCGTCATCGATGATTGCTCCCAAGTATCGGTATTCTTTCACGACATCAACTCGCATCAACTTTCCGCTTACAGTACGATACAACACACCTTCAGACAACTCTTCACGATCACGCTTACGACCGCCAGGGAGGATGTACATGCACTTTACCTTTGAATCACTGAACTGAATCCGATGATTTGAAGCGAATTCTCGAATCGATTTGTACGCTGGAATGAGCTTTGACATGACTTCAGACTTGTTCTGACCGTGCACCACCACTGTTAGATCGTCTGCAAATCCAAACAGTTCCACACCACCGTTACTCTGAGCTCTCAAAGCAACACGTCGAAAGTAAAAGTTCCACAGCAAAGGAGACAATATGCCTCCTTGAGGAGTACCTTGGTCTGGGGAGTACGACTCAGACAGAGACTTGCCCAACATGACGCGGGTGTTTTTAGGTGACAAGATGCATTGTATAGCTCGCAGACATTTACCCCGGAGACCACTCGCGTGTAAATCACTGAGCAACGTGGGAATGTCGACACGGTCAAAAGCTTTCTTAATATCAAGAAATAGTACGGCACTTGTTTGCTTGTTGTTACGAGTAGTTTGCAGTGTAGAAACGAATCGAAGCAATTGGTCATGTGCACCCCTCTTGGATCGGAAACCAAACTGCCAATTGGGAAGTACCGGATCCACCGCAGGTTGAAGGCGAGCATATATCAACCGTTCATAGACTTTCAGCACCGCATTGCTCAGAGTAATGGGTCTGAACTCACCAGGTTTATCTTTGGGAAGAGCATATTGGAGACAATGTTGAAAGTGTAGAGGTAGGCTCCCTTGTTCGAAGCAACGATTGTACAACTCAGTCAAGTAATCAAGGCCGCGATCAGGAAACTGTTTGTACACCACGTAGGCAATCCCATCCGGTCCAGGTGATGAATTAGAACATTGAGCAATGGCCGTGGCGATATCCACCCGAGAAAAAATGTCATTGACGCTGACTTGAACATCTTCATCCAGACGAATCGGAGTGAGATTTCTCTTCACATACTCGTCAACACCTTTGTGACGTGGTACTTCCGGGGTACTAAACTTTTTGAATTGTTCTGCAATGGAACTCACAGAAGTCAAGTTATCTCCTGTACACCCAACATTAGCGGGCTTGCCACGAGAGATCTGGAACTTGTTCCATACTTCTTTCATGGACTCGGACGCATCAATGGAGGACACAAACGCTAACCAATGATCACGTTTAGCTTTTCTAATAGCACGCTGCACCTCAGCCTTGAGTTGTCTGGTACGGAGTTTGTTTCTTCGACGAATCAAGTCACGAATCTCTTTGGTAAACCATGGTTTGCGCAACTTGTCCTTACTTTTCCGTAATAGATGGCACTTGCGTAAAGCATCGATGACGCATCCTTCAATCGATTTCCAAAGGCTGTCTATACTCGGGTTGTTCTCAAATCTATTTTGCTGAGTAAATTCAAGGTCCAAGGCGTCTTTAAAATCTGGAGGCAATTTACGAACATTGCAAGACCGTACCGTATACTGGGTATCATAATGGGAACTCGGACAAACCTCGACGGATGAGGAGTAAACACATGTAAGAATGGGCCAGTGATCCGAATCAAAACAGTGAATCGTACTACAGTTTGAAACATCTTTAACCAACTTGTTCGAACAAAGACAGAGGTCAAGCAGACTAGACTCGCGATTATTTCTGTGAAAGGTCATCTGCCCATCGTTCAACATAACAAACTTTTCTGTTTCGAGCACCTGATCAATGATTCGACCCGCAGCGTTACTCCGATCGTTTCCAGCAATCTTTGACCGTGCATTCAAGTCACCCATCACAAGTAACGGAGCCGAGTTATCAACGTGACTGGCTACCAAACTTAACAGGGACTTTATTCCTTTGGTCTCAGATCCATCTCTACAATAGGAAAGCATTAACCATACACCGTTCACCGTGAGTAGCAAGGCATCACATTCAGGTGCGTGATGCTTCAGTCGAACTTTGAACGACACTTTTCGATCATCCACCACATAGCAGTGGAAGTCATTCGACACATAAATTTGGTGATATCCAGACACTGACTGCAACGCCGCAGACTTTGCTTCTGCAATGGCACACACGGATATCTTTTGTGATAACATGAAGTCTTCTAGCTCTAGCTGCCGACTTGGAGTCATACTGTTACAGTTCCACGATAGTATTTTGAGCTTGTAATTCATTGATGGGATGGCATTTGCACATTGGAACACTTTGAGGCATGAGACCGAAATTGTCGTTTACCTCCAGCAACGAATCCACACGGACACTGTATAGTGTGTGTGGGCTCCGACTTACCAAACTGTCTCGGACAGCTCTGATATAAATTTCCGCATGAACACTTAATATCTTCGAGTGGAACTGACGCTCGTACGCGTTTGGTACGAGGCTGGTCGACGTCCGCTTCTTCCAAGTCGGCATCCATGGCATCCGACGAGCTCTCTTCGCTACCATCACCCTCCGAGACCACCATTGATGCACTCTCTTGGTCCACCACATCATCTGGGTGACTCTTTTTCTCCTCATTGCAACTTTCGTTGCTCTCTTGGACAACCACACCCGAACCACTCTCTGTTGCACTGTGTTGCACTGACGCTGTAGACGCCCGCAAATGCTCTCTGAACTCGTTGAAAAGTGTGTCAATGTCTGTAACAGCCTCGCCGGCTTGTTTGAACGTCAACAAAGCTCTCACCAGTGGATTTTGCTGTAAAGCATCCAAATCGTTTGCAGATGAGCTGCGAACGGCCGAGGAGCTTGGTTTTGGGCCACGAAGGGCCTCTGCGTACGTCTTCTTCTTCCTCGCGTAAGCTACCTTGCTCTTCTCGGTATAAGCTGGGCAAGAACGACAGTCATGGCCCTCTTGACCACAACGAAGACATTTGGAATCGTAGTTTTCGGGTGCTGTGGAGCACTCATTGCTTCGATGACCCTCCAAACCACATTTGAAGCACTTCACGACCTCACAACGGTCATGGTCGATACTCCCACAGGAGCCACATGCCACTTTCGGTCGTGTGGCAAAACCAAACACCGCGTAGCACTCTCGACCAATGGTTATACCTTCTCTGTCCAATCTTTTCGCAGCCTCCAAGGAGTCCACAATCAAGAGATATCTATTGTGGTCAAGTGCACGCACCCCCACCACATTTGGGATATTTTCAAAGGCACGCGCCGTCAAAGATCTCGACACATTCTTAACAAGCATCGTAAATTTGTTGGACTTTTCCAACCACTTTTCACGAGCTGGCTTGAACACCTGGTGATCTCTACGAACCACTTCTTCAATAGAAGCAAGCATCGACTTGGGTGCATGTATAGCAATACCCCCTCTCTCTAGAGGGACCACTGACACCTTCTTTGCAGGTGTCCTTTCCAGAATAGTGTTCCTCACACGAGCACATATATCATCTGGAAACACAGATCCCTCCATGGGATCTAGATGCAACCTGACATGCCGAGCGCCCCTCGGGCGACGACCGCCAACACTTCCAGTGCGCACCTCCAACGCAACCGAAGCCATTTAAAGAATAAACCCTAAACCCTAGATGTTGCTTTATTGCACACTGCAAAAGGGAGGTGAGTTTGCACTCACATGACTCAGGTTTGAGTATAACTCCCTGAGAATTACTAGAGAGTAGGGGTCTCTCGTCAAAGGAGTCTCTTACTATCGGGGGAGTGTAACAAGGAAGTCGAAAACACTGTCAAAAATCAAATACGCGCAATTTCTTGAATTGTCAATTACTCCAGTAGAGTGTTGCAGGCGAAACTTTTCACCCCGCACTGTCGTGGTGGAGAGCTCACATTGAGAATATGAGGTCGAGAAATTTCCAAATAAACACCACAAATGACACATCAATCGAAAGCTTGAGTCATGTTTCGTACGCTGAAAACTCTCTTTTGCCATTTGTCTCTCCTTCGAGTTTTTTAATCGAGGCGATTTAGTTTGTATTTTTTTTGCCCGGGAAAGGAATCGAACCTTCGACCTCACGCTTACCATGCGTGTGCTATACCACTAAGCTACCCGGGCGACACTCAAAAAAATGAATGCTTAAGAGCATATTGAGTTTACCTTATAAAAGCAAGTCAATAATTTGACCCTTAACAATTTCCGATCTAGCGGATCCGATA
>JBJTUH010000049.1:0-13696 GCA_046080605.1 Vampirovibrionales bacterium | reverse complement strand
TGTTTTCAGCGTTTAAAGAGGTTAAGACGTATTGCGACACGTTATGAGAAGCTAGCAATGCATTATGCAGGTTTTGTGAGTATGGCGTGCGTACTGGATTGGCTAAGATGATGCCCCTATTTGCAAACATCCCCTAATTTGCGTACAATTCTAAACTTTTAATGGCACTTTTAGGGTCAATCACCCGATAGTGTATCTTGTCGCCTTTATATATCTTTTGCTTTTCAAGCAAGTACATTTCATGAGGGGCAATACCTGAGTCTAAAATATAAACGTTGTGTGCCTCTTGAGCCACTTTAATTTCACGCTCATGCACCACACCCTGCGGATCAACCACAAGCACAAATCGTTTATCTAGAATTTCAAACGTCGATTTTTGTGGAATCACCACGGCATGTTTGATGGTTTTTGGCCACAAGATTTTTCCTGTTTGCCCATGACGAAGCAAGAACTTAGGATTATCAAACGTTGCTCTGAAGGCAATGTTCCCAGAGGTGTTGGTAAAATCCGACTGAATGGCCTCAATGTTCCCCTCTTGAGGATACACTTCCTTATTTGCAAGTTCTAAATGAACGTGTTGAGCCAGCTTCTTTTTCTTTTGACTCATGTAATCTAGGTATTGCGCCTCAGGGACATTGAAATACACCCACGTACGATGGTTATCACTGAGGGTTGTAAGCAAATCGCCTTCGTCCAATAGACTCCCTTTTCTCACATCTCCAAAGCGACCGACAAGCCCACTAAAGGGTGCTCGAACTTCGGTAAACCCTAAATGGGTTTTAGCCAATTCTAACTCAGCGGTCACTTTCGCCAGTTTTGCAGCCGACATCGCCGCTTCACTCGGAGAGATAATTTCTTTTTTAACAAGTGCCTTATCGTTTTCAAGCTCAATACGGGAAAGTGCTACTTCCGCTTCTGACTTCTCAACATCCGCCTGATAAATATTAGGTTTAATACTAAAAAGAAGTTGTCCCTCTTGAACGAACTGCCCTTCGTCAACATACATTGCCTCCAAATACCCTCGTTCCAATGAGCGTAGCTCAATGTGCTGAATCGACCTAATTTGAGCGACATATTCATTATTTAACGTCATATCCTGAACCAAAGGCTTACTGACAAGATAGGTAAGTTCTACCTTTTCAACTTCTTGGGGGGTATGACACCCAGCAAGACTCAGAAAGATACACGAGACCGCCATCAGGGCAAGTTGTTTGAATGTTTTTTGTTTCTTAAAGTTTATCATTCGCTTGTTTGGGTTACTCTACATGGTGAAGCAGATAGACAGAGCATCATGGACTGTCTTTAAGCTACTATGCTCCTTTTGGGGATGTCAACCGTGGTGACAAAAGCGTCATGAAAGCTTCAACGCCTCATTGCCTATCAAGGCAACCGTCAACTCGTTTTTTCCTTGATGACTCTCTTTTTCAAGCATTTCAAAGGGTGTATCCCTCGAACCACTCAGGCAAGTGCAAAGTCAATGCTCCCTCGTTCAAGTAGCCTTCAGCAGACTCCCCTGAATAGAGGAGTTCCTCCTGAGAGTATCACCCAGATAGAGGAGTAGTGTTACAATACTCCTTGTAGGTTCACGGTTACGTTGCATTCGTTGTCGTGATAGCGATAACTTCTATCCTAGGGTGAAGGTGTGTATGGCAAAATTAAGTAAAGAACAGCTTGCACAACTGATGCAAGGCATCGGACAAACTCAAGCCCCTCCGCACGAGTCTACCCCCAACGTTCCCTCTTACTTGACCGAAGAAGACGCACTGGGCGTGCATCCTTTATATGCACAGTATGGTGGCGGTGTCCACGGGGCAAGCAGTGTACAGGTACCTTCACCTTCCTACCCTCAAGAGACCGTTTATGAGCCATCACCGCATGAAGGGCATACAGCAGCTTCCGCTCTCAACAACCGATATGAACCAGAGGCTATTTTTACGGATGCCGTCTCTGAAGGCTTCTACCATAACACTGCTTCGTCTTATCCTGATGGACTTGAAGCAGGTAAGCACTACGGCTTACCAGAGACCTCCATCGACATGCCTCCCCCAGTCCCCAATACCATGGCTCACGGGCTTCCTTTAGCAGAAACCTTACAGGAAGACTTACAAGCCCTCCGAGCCTCTGCCTACGAAGAAGCCAGCCAACAGGGGTATCAAGATGGGTATGAAGCGGGTCTGCAACAAGGCTACCAAGAAGCTGAACAACGACTGGAAGAACAGCTTTTAACCCTGCATGAGGGCATTGAAAGTATCCTTTCTGTAAAAGAAAAGGCGTTTGAATCCGTGAAAGAGGAACTACTACCATTAGTGTATCAGCTTGTAGAAAAAATTATTAAAACAGAAGCCACGTGTGACCCTGACCTTGTGCTACATTTAGTGAAAGACTGTCTAAGGCAAAGTGACCGAAACGCCAAACAACTCATCATTCATGTGCATCCTGATAATCTCGTCACCGTAGAGCAATGGGTGGCAGAACACCCCAACCCCTTTAGACTGGAAGGCAAGCTCTTAGTAGAGGAAAACCTTAATGTTGAACTAGGAAGCTGTATGATAGAAACAAAAAATGGTATGCTAGATGCACGATTTAGCACCCAGCTTGATTCACTCAAAAGCCTTTTAGGACTTAACCAAACAGTGGTAGGAGCTCCCATTCAAGCTTCAGACAACCCTTCTTAAAGCCCTAAAGCATCACTTTTAATGAGCCCCTAGCATGTCTTCCTCCATCGCTCTCCTTTATATGAGTACTTCCCTTGTGTATCTTCCTACATTGTTTTAAAGACTACTAAGACCACTCTGTAACCACTATGATGATGGCTTCCGATAATCCGATGGGCTTCAGCCTACCCCAACCCAGTGAATTTGCACTGGTCTTTGGGATTTTGGGTCTCATCTTGATTATTTTAATGCCTCTTCCTGAGTGGCTCATTGACGTGGTCATTTGTATTAACATTGCCCTCGGGATTTTACTTTTGATGATGTCGCTCTTCGTCAAAAACCCTGTAGAGATGGCAACCTTTCCCTCCATTATTTTGGTAGGTACCATGATTCGTCTTGCCTTAGGGATTGCAACCACTCGGGCGATTCTGGCACATGGTGAAGCAGGAGAAATGATTCTTGCGTTCGGGGAGTTCGTGACAGGCGGAGACCTCCTTGTAGGGATGATTATTTTCATCATCATTATTATTGTCAACTTTATGGTCATTACCAAAGGGTCTGAGCGTGTGGCAGAGGTAGGTGCCCGATTTGCTCTTGATGCAATGCCTGGAAAACAAATGGTCATTGACGGAGACTTCAATGCAGGACTCATTAGCCCTGATGAAGCACAACGACGTAGGGAAGAACTCCAAAGGGAGTCTGCTCTATACGGTGCCATGGACGGTGCGATGAAGTTTGTCAAGGGAGATGCCATTGCAGGGATTCTGATCACCCTGATTAACCTGATTGGTGGGCTTGCCATCGGGATTGCCATTAAGCAAATGCCCTTTGAGGAAGCCATCAACAAATACTCTATTTTAACGGTGGGAGACGGTTTGACCCAACAGGTTTCCGCACTCATGATGTCCGTGTCTGCAGGGATTACCATGACTCGCTCCACCGCTCAAACAGACAGCTTGGGGAAAGACCTTTTACAAACCCTACAGCTTAAACCCTTCAGCTTGATTTTCTCAGGAATTTTCATGCTCCTGATTGCGGCAAGTTCCCCCTTCACAGGGATGCCTTGGTATGTCTTCCTGCCCTTGGCGATTGGATTGATTGTACTAGGGGTGAGTGTCTTTTTGAATAAAGACATGACCGAGCAAATGGCACAACTTGAAGGGGTCAAAGAAGAAATGAACCAGATGGTTGACCCCAACCGCATGTATCAGAAGCTTGGGGTTGACCCCGTAAGTGTCCAAGTGGGGATGAATCTGTTACAAATTGCAGACCCTGAACAAAACGGTCAGTTACTCGGGAAAATTGCAGGGCTACGGAATCGCTTAACCGATGAGCTGGGCTTTATTTTACCCAACGTGCGTATTTTAGATAGCATGTCCATTGGGGCATTTGAATATTTGATTTCTATCCGAGGAAACCCCGTAGGTTCGGGGAATGTCTACCCTGGACGTTACATGATTTTAGCCCCTATTTATCAATCCACGGGGCAAGAGCCTCCTGCCGATGTTGTGCAGGATATTGACCCTTCTTTTAATGCACCTGCTTTTTGGCTAGAACCTGAACAGATTCCACCCGAAATACAAGCCCATGCCGTAGAAGCAACCGATGTTGTCATTACCCATCTTCAAGAAATTTCGATTAAGTATGTGGATGAAGTCATGACGAAAATGGATGTGTTAAAACTCATGGAACTTGTACGACAACATGATGCCTCACTGGTACAAGAACTTGTCCCTCAAATGCTTACCCCCAATGACTTACGCAAAATTTTTGTGAATCTCATTCGGGAACGTGTCTCTATTAAAGATGTGCAGTTTATCTTTGAAAGGCTCAGTGACTATGCGCGTTTCAGTAAAGAGCCTGATGTGCTTTCAGAACGTATCCGTTCGGCACTAGGACGACAGATTTGTGTGATGCAAGCCGACCAGAACAAAAACATTACCGCAGTCACACTCTCAAATGACTGGGAGCGTACACTGGATGACTCTTGCCAGCGTACCGAGTTGGGTACCATGTTCTTACTCAACCCTGCTCAGGTACAACAACTGGTTGAACTCACGGCTCAAACCCTCCAAGCAGTACAACAACAGTATGACCGTGTCCCTGTCATTTTATGTTCTCCTCGTATTCGTTTACCGTTGTATCAGTTGCTCGATAGACATCTCCCCATGATTTCTGTTCTCTCGTACTCAGAGTTAATCCCCGATATTCAGGTGAATGCAGTAGGAAGTATTGAGTAGGATGAACGTTCTCGGTAACCACACAACACTGTCATGAAACGTTTCAATAGGATTGGTATATAGTGACATTGGTGTATACTATATCATGGTGTCTTTTTGCAACTGCCTCCAGAGTTTACTCTCTTCACTTCCTCTTATTTATTGCTCTGTTTTTTATGCCAGTTTCTACCCACTCTTTTTCTCAAACCACTTTATCGACACCGCTTGCACGTCCTGCCTCTGAAACTTTCTTATGTGCGTCTGTGTATGGTATTGGAAGAATCGCCCCCTCAAAGGCATTAACCATTGCCGTGATTGGCACGGGCTATGTGGGACTAGTAAGCGGGGTGTGCCTTGCCGCCATAGGACATCATGTGATTGGGGTAGATACCAACCTCGATAAAATAAAAAGTTTGCAGGCTGGGGAAACCCCCTTATATGAACAGGGATTACCTGAACTACAACAAGAAGCACAACGTCAGGGTAACCTCGTGTTTACACACGCACTTGAAGAAGCCCTAACCCAAGCCAAGGTATGTATGCTTGCCGTAGGCACGCCCCAACGAGATGACGGCTCGGCAGACCTTACGGCACTTCATGAGGTGGTTGAAACGATTATCAGGTATTACCATACGCTCAAAGAACGCTTTAAACCCCAAGTATTAGTGGTTAAAAGTACCGTGCCTGTGGGGACATGTACGGTGCTTCAAACCAAACTGACTGAAGCAGGCGTTGCCTTGCAGGTGATTTCAAACCCTGAGTTTTTAAAGCAAGGGGTCGCCGTTCATGACTTTATGGTGCCTGAACGTGTCTTAGTTGGCTCATTATGGGGAGAGCATACCCAGACGTTACAAGCCCATCGTTACCTAGATACGTTAATGCGTACGATGTATCAGCCATGGATTGAGCATCAGGATGCCCCTATCCCTTATGTGCATGTCAGTCGACATTCTGCCGAAATGGCAAAATATGCGTGTAATGCCTTCCTTGCTACCAAAATATCCTTTATGAATGAAATGGCGAGTCTGTGCGAGCTGATGGGAGCCGACGTACAGGATGTTAAACATATCATGGGACTTGATGAACGTATTGGTGCAAAGTTTTTACAAGCAGGTATTGGGTATGGTGGCTCCTGTTTTCCCAAAGATGTCAAAGCACTCCATGCCATGGCGCATAGCCATGCCTACGAAGCAAAAATACTACGTAGTGTCGATGAAACGAACAAGCAACAGCCTTTACGCTTTTTACACCGAGTCAAGCAGTCTATGCCCACACAAAACTTTCAGGGATGTCGTGTGGCTATTTGGGGGCTTGCCTTTAAACCAGATACTGACGATATGCGTGAAGCCCCCAGTATCCCCATGATTCGAACCCTACTCAATGAAGGTGCAGAAGTTCATGTCTATGACCCTGAAGCCATGCCAAATGCACAAAAAATATTTCAAACCTTATTACCTTCCTCACAAATAGTACACTATCACCCCCATGCACTGAGTGCATTACAAGAGGCAGATGTGTTACTTGTTCTCACAGAATGGCACATTTTCAAAACCATCCCTGCCAGTCAGATTCGTCATGCCATGCACGGAAACCTGATTGCAGACGGGCGACACCTCTTCGACGTTGAAGCATTCACCTCACTAGGAATGACACTGTTACAAATCGGTAGACCCTCTCCATGACTTTGACTCGTCTTGTTCTTGGCATCTTACTTATGAGCGGACTGACGCTTGCTCATCCAGCGCTTGGCTTCGGGGCTTCCTCTTCGACACAGAAAAGTGCAACCCAAGTAGAACCTCACGTGCATACAGAAGTCAAAGCACAAGAAGTTGCAATGATATGGGATAGGTTTAAAGCATGGAAGAAAGGAGGCACTATCCAAGCCCCTACCACACCTGGTACACACCCTACTTTGAAGCCTAGTATCCCTGAAGCGTCCGCCTCTTCATCAGCACCAAGACGCACCCCCTCACAAAGTATCCAAATTACCTCCCCTTTTGGATGGCGTACTCACCCCGTTACACAAAAACAAAAGTTTCATACAGGCATTGATATTGCCGCCAGTACAGGCACACCTATTCGAGCAATTCTACCAGGCATGGTGGTGTTTTCAGGGATTTACGGGGGCTATGGAAACGCTGTTGTTCTACAGCATGGTCCTCAGCACTACACCTTGTATGGGCATGCCAGTCAATTACTTGTGACTGTAGGAACCCAAGTCAATGCAGGACAAGAGATTGCCTTAGTGGGTGCCACAGGCGTTGCCACAGGACCTCATTTACATTTTGAGGTGAGGCTGGAAGGAGTCTTCCAAGACCCTATGCCCTATTTAAAGGCAATTCAGCAAGGAAAGAATCCTGTGCTTGCACTCAAAGACCCCCTGTTTATGGCACAGTATACGGCAAGTACACGCCAGTCTAAAGAAACCCTCTCAAACTTCACACCCCAACGGATACCTACAACACCCACAACCAAAGAACGTGCTTCACAGGGGGTTGCAACCGTACCTATCCCACGTCCTCACGTAGTACCTCTTACTAAGCCTGAAGGAACCCCTCAAAATTGGATGATGCAAGAAGCTTGGGAACCTGGACAGGAAGCCCTTGACATTGCCCCTGAAACCGCAGAAACACCCAAGCCACAAGAGGACGTTTCTCCTGTACCTCAGGTTTCCTCAAAGGCAAAAGATCCACCCTCCTCAGCCTCTGAAACAACAGAGCCTTACGACCCTTACTTACTAAAGACCCCTTAACCTAAAGGTCTAGTGTCCAAAACACCCATACAAATAATTCACAAGTGCATTTTTATCTCTTGCATATTTTAAAAACCCTAACATCAGAACCTGAAACACAGGAACCTTGCGTTGCTTGGCTTCATCAATGACAAGACGCATACCGTGCCAGCTTTTTGCATGTAAGACCCTATTCATACGAGTAGAAAGCCTTGAGCGGTCATGACACATAAGGTCATAAGAGGTAGGAGGAATAATGGTAGCAAGCTCCTTTTTGTAAATGTCTATTTCTTTCATATACAACTGGAACCTCTGTTTTTCCAATACGGGATCTTGTTTACCCCTTGAGACAGAGTGGGTAGATTGGCGGTATAAAAAGATACTTTTGGGAACCTGAATGACCAACTGTTCAATAGGAACCTCTGGGTTTTTCTTTTTTGCCTGAATCATGGTATTTAAAAAGAGCATCCAATCATCCATAAATGTTTTGGGTACATAGTCAACAGGAGGTAACGCATCACGCTTTATCAATGTAAAGGTGTGCTGGTTGATAGCAGAAGGATAACGCCATACATTCGTTTCATTAAAGCGCTTTAATTTAGGGTATGCACCATTAACCGTTAATTTATTTTCAAGCACTTTTTGTCCTTGAGGACTCATCAATCCAAAGGAACCAAAAGCTGAAACTGCCTTAGGATTTTTATGAATGGCTTCTAAAAGAGTCGTCATCGCTTCTGAATCTGTAAACGCATCATCCATATCGGCGTGCATCACGTGGGTCGCTTGCGGATGAAGTAACATTTTGCCCGCTAACTGACGTGCAAGGGTAAAATGTGGACTGTAAGGAATGCTCATTAACTCATAGCTTAATGAGGGTGCATACTGTTTCAAGTGAGATTTTAGTATCGTATGAGACGCTGGATTGTCTCCTTCAATATTCACCAAACTTAGATGAATATGAGGATGTTTTTGAGCCACCAAACTTTTTAAAAAATCTGGGAAAAACTTATAATAGTCTCCTGAATGCCCCAGTAGCACGTTAACCACTTGTGCATTTTTTGGAAACTCTTTGGCACGACTATCCAAACGAACACCCGTGGTTTCCATTTTTTTAAACAACTGTTTTGTGTCCACAGACAAAGCGTTACGATTAGGCACTGTGTTTAAGAAATTGGCATGAACACGGCTGGGAGGGAGAAACTTTTCAGATTCATGCACACTGAGTACAGCTTTAGAAGAAAGAGTTGAGGCATCTTCCTGCCCAAAGCGAGACCTCAAAATGGCACGATGACGAGGATAACTCACAAAAGAAGAAGCGAAAATAGACATAGTATGATACGGTCAATAGACAAAGAGGACAAAACATGACATACACAAAGGGTTCATAATCAAGGTTATGAAAGGCTTTTTTTTATTTGAGTAAAGTGCTTTTGATAGGCTTTCGTGATTTCATCCAACGTATGGTACGCATCCACATAGACCATGTGTTGTTTCTGGCGTACTACACGCTCATGCGGTTTCAGCATCGCCCCCTGTGCGAGCGTATTCACAATAGAGCGTGCCAAAGCCTGACTCATGGGCATAGCAGTATGGGGAGAGCTAGGGTATGTTGCGTGTTCTTGTTTAATCGCTTCATAGCTTAATGCTTTAGGAGGCTCAACTCCCAGCACTGCATGTGGAAGCTTCGTTAAAATGCTACGATTTGCCGTCATGGGCAAGGCACACAATATATTCCCCATTGCCATCGCCTCTAAGGTGGAAACCCCAAAAGCCTCACGAATAGAAGGATGTAATGAGATATCACTGCCTGCATGAATTTGCGTAATACGCTCAGGCATCAGATTGCCTAGGTATTTAAAACGGTTTGGGAAGTCTTGCTCTAAATGATGCAATGCCTTTAACCATGGTTCAGGCTTGCCTTCCAGAGGACCCGCAAAAATCACACACGTATGAGGGTGCTTTGACAACAACTGTTCTGCCGCTTTTAAACACGCTAGTGCATTCTTTTCACGTACAAATCGAAACGTACTATGAATGACAACCGTATGTTGTACCTTCTCATCGGTATACCCTCCATGAGGAAATACTTGGGTCAATAATGCTTTTTTATTGGCATGCTTAAAGGCATGAAGCTGAGGCAGTGTCAGTGCCTCAAGGGTTTTCACTTCAGGAAACAGTGACTCAATAGAAGCAAACGGCGGTTTCAAATGTTCTGAACGCAGGGGATGTTTCACCGCAGGCAAGGCATGATGAATCTCAAACACGTTTCCTGCTTTCGCTTTATCTGCCAGTGCTTGAGCGACATGGGGCAACGAAGCAGCATGATAATCCTCCTGCATTGTTTCAAGATGATGAGGGTTTGCAAACACCCCTGCGGAAAACACATGGAGTTGCTCAGGCACTGAGAGTCCTTGAGGGGCTAAGTGCGTCACCACAGCAGGAGACACGTGCATATCTTCAAGAGAAATATGACCCTCTTTCGAGGCTACAGGAATATGGTGCTTAAACATAGGGTCAGCCTGAAACGGCATAACTTTCACGGTTTTAGGATGCTCTAGTGCCAGCTGATTGGCAGCAAAAGCACTATGAAAACTATGGGGTATCACCAAAGTTGTATGGGGAGATTCCCTTACAAGCTCCGACATCAGGGCATACGAGGCACGGTCAAACAACATATGTTGGCGACGAATCGCCTGTATTGGATGAATTTCTGGCTCATTCGTCACCTGACCCGCATACCCTTTCTGATAGAAATAGGTAGGATGATACACCATATGTAACGGGGCGGTATGTCCCTTCTCAGTGGTAAACGGTTTCGTATACACACGCATTTCAAGGGTGTCTGATTTAAAAGGCACCTTCACCGTTCGATAAGGTAACGTCCGAATATCCTCTTGCGATAAAATATCATGGTTTGCAGGCAAAATGAGATGGGTCTTCTCCTTAGCATTCACCAGTGCTTCAAACACCTGCTTCATAATACCTGGGTTACACTGTGGCGTTTTCGGCGTATTCATGTCAAACCATAGGTTAGGCATGATCACTTGAAACGGTTGCTCACCGAAACGACGGGTTTCTATCCGACACCCTGCGTTCCTCAAAGCAGTTGGAACATCCGACCCCCTCCCGTGAACAGAAGCAGAGGAACGTTTCTCATGGTTGCGTGGACGTGTAAGGGTAGTGTCACGAAGAGGGAAAGAGGATAAGTACATCATGATAAATGAGGGGTCTACTGTCTTTTGCAAAGCAACGTAAAGCATCAAAATAACAAAGCTCATCGCCACCTCAACGTCATCCATGAGGCGGAAAGGCAACTGGCTTACTTGGGTTGTTTCATCCTTTGAAACGCTTGTTCGAACATCCCCGCAATCGCCTCTTGAGAATGGTACTTTTGAACATAGTGAAGTCCTGCAAGCTGATTTTCAGCATGGTGCTGAGGCGTTTGATACTCATGCGTGATATAGTGCGAGACTCCTGCCTCAAGTGCTTGAGCCAACTCACGGGTTTCAGACCCAATCACGCCCGTTTTACCAAATGTTTTACCTTCCTGCTTCAACGCCAAAAATTGGGTAAAGGTTCTTGCTTGGGGTGCAATACACCGAGAGGTCAATCGCTCAACAAGTTGCTTATTTGCCGAGGAGGGGAGGGTAACCAGAATATTCCCCATGGCAAGTGCCTCAAGGGTAGAAAGTCCAAAAGGCTCGCAGGCAGAAGGATGCAAATTAAAGTCGCTCCCTGCTTGTAGCTTTGTTACCTCTGGAGCTGTCAGATGTCCTAAAAACTTGAAGCGTTGAGGATAGTGCTTCGTAAGCGTTGCCATGAGTGCTTGCCAATGAGGATTGGTATCACCAGCATCCATAGACCCACACACAAGCACTTTAAGGTCAGGGTGTTTTTCAAGTAATGCTTGAATCGTCACCATTGAAGCAAGGGCGTTTTTCTCCCAACCCAGTCGAGCGGTGTAAGACAACACTGGCGGAAGCGTTGCCCCTTGTGCATGTTCTTGAAAATAAGTTGTAAGCAATGCCTGCTTATTATGGCGTTTGAACACTTCAAACGCTTTCCAAGAAGGTTTATCCGTTGAGAGTGCTTGAAAGTTTCCTGTTAAATGAGGGGTTGCATAAGGAAGTTTCACCACAGGCAGTGCATGATGAATAGGGTAAAACTTCCCCTGTGCTTGTAAGTGTGCCAACGAACTTTTTAACGTTTCCTGTCCACGATGTGCATACTCTTGCTTTAAATATTCTCCATGAGCAGGATTGAGTAATAACCCATCTACACCATGATGTGTCAACCAACTTGCTGAAAGATGACCTTCGGGCGTTAAGACCGAGGCATCAAGTGCCAAGGGTTTTAAGTCTAACGCATCGGGTGTAATCCCTTCTGTGATAAAGGTATCATGCTGAAAGGGAACAAGCTTCACCTGAGGATGTACTTTGGCTAGCTCATGGCTTGCAGGAAGGGTATGCCACGCATGATCCATCAGTACGGTAGGTTGTACCGTGTCTGTTTCTTTTTGTTGTGTCAATTGCTTGTGCAAGAACTGCTTATAGGCTCTATCAAACAGGACATGCTGTGCTTGTCGAGCAATAGGAGGCTTACCATAGGTTTTCACAAACGGATGTTCTGGCACCATCCCCTTTGTATAATGTGTTTGATACAAAAACTGAGGGTGATGCAACACATACAGTTGGGTCGGCGTACGTTCCAACCCGCTAGCCTGTTTATGGTATACATCCACCTCAATGGTATGAGGCTGTAAGCCTTTAACACGCACTGTATCAATTTTCTTTGCCCCCTTAAGCAGTTCTGGTGTAGCGGGCAACACCATCGCATGGGATGTGTTGGTTTTCGCAATACAACGAGCCATTTCATTGAGCATGCCTGGGTTTTGGACCTTCTCATGAGAAGGGGTATCGTATGGGAAATAATAATTAGGTAACCATACCTGCAAGCCTTCTGCACCAAAACGAGACTTAGAAAATGCTTGCCCTTGAAATTTTTGGAAACTGCCAACTTGAGGCAATGCATGCGAAACACGATAAAGCATAAAAAACCAGCCCTCCTGTATGTCACACAGTCCATACAAGGCGGTATCATTCTAAAAGTGTAACCATAAAACGCTGTAAAGATACTCCTCATGACATGTACCATGCTTACAAGTGGGAAGTCAATTTTTTCAGGTTTTGCCACTTCCCACACGCTACAGCCTGAGTAAAGTTACCCTTCCTTCATTTCAAGTCATTTTATGAACGCTCTCTGTCATTAAATGAGTTCATTGAGTACCACCTTCTAGTGTTAAGGTTTTTACACCGCTGTGATACCATAAAAAAAGAGGCTTCTCGCCAAGCAATTTCTGGTCTCAACCACCGCTCCAGTTTCATGTGAGGTGGTATAGGTTCAAAGCCCTCTTTACTGTCCGTCTACTATCTTTCATATCAAGTAGGTTTCTCTGTATGATGCAAAGCACTGATTGCCCTTGCCAAAGTGGCAACCCTTACACAAGTTGTTGTGAACCTTTTCACACAAAACGCCAGTTACCCGATACCCCCGAACAACTCATGCGTTCACGCTACAGTGCATTTGCACTAGGATTAGTGACATACATTATGGAAACCACTCACCGTCAAAGTGAAAGTTATGTGAAAGCTACTGCCTTTTGGCGTGAACAATTAAAACGTTACTGTCAACAAACCGAGTTTTTAGGCTTAAACATCTTGTCTGCACCAGAAGTCACCGCCACAAGCACAGAAGGATACGTCCATTTTATTGCCACATTAAAATTAAACCCTATTGAAAAGCCTGAACAGCTCACAGAACAAGAAGAACACAGCCACTTCCGTAAAGTCTCTGGGCGATGGCTTTTTTGCTAAGACAAACTTCCCTGCTCGTGTGACAGCCTACGATAGAACCCTAAAGGACGCTCTCTTTTCATACCATTATGCTCATCGTACCTTTTCCAAAAAAGTATGCTGCACTTCTCCTCATAGGAGCTTTGTTGATGACGTGGGGGTCTATGACAGGACTCACGCCAAGCCACAGCAAAGCACCCATCACGATAGCACATCGTCTAACCTCCAAGGGTTCTCACC
>JBJTUH010000048.1:0-5520 GCA_046080605.1 Vampirovibrionales bacterium | reverse complement strand
AGGTTTACGATACGTTCCCCCATGGTGCTGGGGTCTTCCTTCATGAGTTGTTCTAGGCTAATCAGCCCCCCAATGCGGACATCGCTGGTACCTTCTCCTAGCAGTTTGGTTGCTTCATGAAAGCGTTTGTTACGCTCTTCTTTTTTAGACTGCTCAAACTCGGCTTTGGTTTGTGCAAATTCTGCTCTGGTTTGTTCAAACCTATGTAAGCTTAAAATAAGGGTACGTATCCCAATAACGCCTATGCCTAAAGCTAAAAAGCGCTGTCGTAATTCATCAAGCAGTCTGAAGTATAGGTTTAAGTTGGCGCTATCTTCCTTAGGAACTTTTACCCATGTTGGAGTATTGCTGGTGCTATAAAACCGATTCACGAAGTCCCCTTGTAAAGTAGGGAACAATAAAGGCGTAAAAAAGCATACGAGTGTGATGACCAAAAAGACCCATAAACTCACAGAGCTTAGTAGTGCCTCTTCAATCCGTTTCCATGTAAGTGTTTTAAGCAATCCCAAAACGTTTAAGATACTTGACTTTACCCTATCCCATAGCCAAGCAAAGGGACTCAAGAGGGCTTTTTCCAGCTTTTTCCAAAAAGCATACAGAGGCTCGATCTTTATCCTGTCCCATAGCCACAGGAAGCCCATCCTTGCAATACCACTTAGTATTATCAGGTGAATCACGATTAAAACAATGAGGCACTGAGTGAGGGTGTCAGGGTGACATAAGGCACGGAAGGTTAACATAAGCTAGGGGAAGTAGGGTTTCAGGGTAGGAGGTTACGGTTGTGTACGGGTAGGACGCACCTCGGGCTTAGTGACGGGTGGCGTGAGGGGCATTGTGGTAGAAGGGGTATTTGCTACGAGCGTAGGGGGTGGCGTAGGCTTTGCACGCATGGCGTGGAGCTTTTCTGCTATTTTAGGTGAAAGTTTTACTGCCATCCAGATAGAAAAAGGTAAGGTGGTTAAACGTGCTGAGAGCATTCTTAATGTAGAATGTAGCCCCTCCACTGTGGCAGGGTCTCCTTTAAAGGGCTGTAATCGCTTCAGTAACGGTAAGGTAATGGCACGGCTTACCACTAAGGCTGCAAAGGCGGCGGAACCATAATTAAAGGTATTGCGTATGGCGTATTCATCTCGTTTGTCTTTGGGGTCGGTGATAAAATACCGAATCGGGAACACCAAAAACATGGGCATGAGGTAGTCGGTCATGTCTGAGAAAATGGTCCAGTCTATTTTGTGGTCAAACTTGCTGGTTGCCTGTAGTGCTTTTCCAATCAGGGCATGAATGCCTGTTAAAGCCTTTGTTTTCACAGGGGGTATAAGTGGCGTAAGGGTTTGTCCCATACGTGTTGAGGCTGAGGGGATTGAGGGAATGGGTCTTAATAATGCAGAGGCTTGCATCGGGGCTGCGACGGTGTGTGGCTTCGGCTTACCCGACGAAGAGACTACCCCCATCGGGTGGCTACTGGCAGAGGCTACAGGGACTTTCCCTGTGGTACCTTGATGGGCATGAGGGCGTAACACATGCTTCAGGAGTAACCCCACCCCAACGCCCAGTTCCAAAGAGAAAATACTCAGTGGTATTTCCGTACGTAGGTAATTAAACGTCTTATCCCACCCATGGCGGGTGGGCTGGTTTTGATGCACAAACTTTAATGAACGCTGTAAAAACGTTCCTCCAACGCCCGCCCCTACGATACTACTTAATAGTGTGGCACCTAGGGTTTTTTGGGCTTTTTCTTGGCGTATCCATGCCTGTGTGGGGTGCAATTTATTCGGGCTATACAGGGTGTCATGCCCCCACTGTGCCATACGCTTTGCTTGCTTCATAATAAACTGGCTCACTGCAAATGAGGTGAACCCCAGTGCGGGATATTTTACAATGCCTATCAGGAAGTGGGTCATGCTTGAAAGTTTCACACCCTTAGGGATGCCTTGCACTTCATGCAGGTACTTATACAGAAAGTTCCTTGCGGTGAGTTCAAGCCCGTCTGTAAAAAAGTAAAGGCTTTGGTCTCGTAAAAAGTTATCGTTGGCGTGTGCGCCACGCTCAATAGCACGTCTTAACCCTGGTAGAGCATACGTGCCAAAACATGTATTTGCCACTTGTCCCGTTTCCGCCCAGTTGTAATGAGGAAGAGCGATTTTTTTCGCCTCGGGGATGGGCTTCACCCACTGAAACGTACGAAGATGGTTAAGAGTCTTGAATATCGGCATACAAGGAAGCAGTCATTTAAACCGTCAGGCTCAGTGACCCTGAAGCGTGCGGAGGAGGGGATGGTCACACAAGGTGGTTAGAGGGTCGTTTTTTGGGGTTTTACCGAGCGTGCTTTACTAGTTTAACGTAGGTAGGTGATGTCAAGCGATGATTCTTTTTGAGATGTAAAGAGTTGTTGCAAATATTTACAAAACGTTAAGAGTGTTTAGTACATCGGCTGTCTGATGGTGTCGTTTGAATATACGACGTGTCAGTAAAAAGCTCTAGGATTTCTCTTCAAATATTGTTATTATAATGCTTGGGTGTTTTTATGTGTCGCATACTTCTGAAGTGTGTTCTCACTGGGGTGTTCACTGTATTGTCAAGGCTTGTGTGCCTCTCAATTGAAACAGGATAAACCATCGCAATGACCATCGTACAAGGTAAAACAGTGTTATCAGGGTTACGTGTACAGCCAGGGAAACCTTATCCGTTAGGTGCAAGCTGGGATGGTGCGGGGGTTAATTTTGCCGTGTATGCCCCGTATGCCTCAGGCGTGAAAATTAGCTTATTTGAACATGCCAAAAGTCGTTCAGAAATGTGTCCTGCGGTGTTGTTACCCTCCGAGTCAGATGGGATATGGCATGGGTACTTTCCTACCCTGAAGCCAGGGCAATTGTATGGTATCAGAGTAGAGGGGCCGTATGACCCTCATTTAGGGCATCGGTTTAATGCCAATAAGGTATTATTAGACCCCTATGCGAAGGCAGTTGTACGCACCAACCCCTTAAAATGGCATGATACCCTATATGGTTACAAAGTAGGACGAGGGCATCTGGTGCCAGACACTCGGGATAATAGCCCTCTAGCGCCTTTAGGGGTCGTGGTGGATGATGCGTTTACGTGGGGGGACGATGCTCGCCCTAATATTCCATGGAATCAGACCGTACTCTATGAAGCCCACGTGAAGGGTATGACCATGCAACATCCTGATGTTGCTCCTGAGTTACGAGGTACCTACGCAGGGCTTGCTTCAGAGCCGATGATTAAACATTTAAAATATCTTGGAGTCACTGCCATAGAGCTACTTCCCGTGTATGCCTTTGTCAATGAGAAACATTTGTATGACAAAGGGCTTACAAACTACTGGGGGTACAATCCTGTGAGTTTCTTTGCTTTGCATCCTGGGTATGCGTATGCTCAAGACCCCCTTGAGCAACTCCGAGAGTTTAAAAGCATGGTGCGTCAGTTCCACAAAGCGGGCATTGAGGTGATTTTAGATGTGGTATACAACCACACGGCAGAGGGAAATCAAGATGGACCTACGTTCTCATTGAAGGGGATTGATAACCGTGCGTATTATGCCTTGAACCCCGCCCATCATGAATGGTACATGGACTTTACAGGCTGTGGCAACTCTTTAAATGCCGTGCATCCTGCCACAATTCAGCTTGTGATGGACAGCTTACGCTACTGGGTAGAGGAAATGCACGTGGATGGTTTCCGATTTGACTTAGCCCCCATGCTTGGACGAAAACTGACACATTATGACCCCCGAGGTCCTTTATTGAGTGCGATTCAGCAAGACCCCGTGTTATCTCAAGTGAAGCTGATTGCCGAACCTTGGGACGTAGGACAAAATGGGTATCAAGTAGGGAACTTTCCTAAGCGTTGGCGTGAATGGAATGACCGCTACCGTGATGAAGTCCGACAGTTCTGGAACTTTGAAGGCGTTGCGCCGAATCAATTTGCTACGGTGCTAGCAGGCAGTAGTGACCGATTTCAGTTTGCAGGGAAAGGACCTACCAACAGCATTAACTTTATTACGTGTCATGATGGGTTCACTCTTCGTGATGTGGTGAGTTATAGCTACAAGCACAATGAGGCAAACCAAGAAAATAATGCCGACGGATGTAACAACAACCGTAGCTTTAACTATGGCGTAGAGGGTGAAACGTCTGATGAAGCCATTCGTGCCATACGTCTGCGTCAGTGCCGTAACATGATGGCAACCTTATTTTTATCGTTTGGGGTGCCTATGATACTGGGTGGGGACGAGCTGTGTAAAACGCAGCACGGCAATAATAATACCTACTGCCAAGACAATCCCTTTAACTGGCTTGATTGGGATTTAGCCGACACCGATAAGCAACAGTTCATGGCGTTTGTTGCCTCATTATCCAAGCTTCGACGGACGCAAACCGCCTTCCGACGAGATGAGTTTTTCAAAGGGAATGCCGACCCTTTAGGGGGGCTGTCAGATATTGTCTGGATGACTCCTGAAGGCTATCAAGTCACTGTAGAAGACTGGCACAATCCGCATCGTCGTTGTATTGGGGTACTCATTGAAGGGGAAACGGTGAAAACCCGTGCGGATAACGCCGACCTTGAATGGGCTGATACGCTTTTTTATGTCGTGAATGCCTTTTCGGTAGCAACGGTGTTTGAAATGCCGTACCATCGGAAACAAGGACGCTGGGACATGATACTTACGACGGTACAGCCAGACGGGATACCTGCCACCGCAGAGGAAAAAGAGCATTTGGCAGGGGGCAAACCCTTTTTAGCCCCTGCACGGTCTTTTTCGGTGTTTCGTTTAAATACCGCCTCAGTGTAAGGCTACTGTCATCCTGATGCAAGGTTTAAGGGCTTTTAGAGGCTTTTTCATACCCTCTAAGAAACCTACTTATCGCCAAGTGTCGTTGTCTATGGCTGGGGTGAGTGTCAAGTACTTTAGTGCTTAAGTGCTTTCCAGGGTTTTCATAAATACTTTGTCTTAAGTGGTAGTGTGCTTTTTTGATGTCCTTAGGAGCATACCCTAGTGCTAAAGCTTTCATCACAGCGTATTGGTCTGCTCCATACTCCATGCCATGATTAGGATGGTCTGTAAGAAGTCCTACCTTCATTTTACCAAACGCTATTGGAGTCACATTCTCGTAACCCTTATCGCCTGCTTGGATGTGACCTTCTTCATGCAGCAAGGTGAGTAGTACGCTTAGGTCACTTTGTGCTTTCGTTTCTCTTGGATTAACATGAATGGTTGTACCGTCTGCACATGGACTACTACTTGGTTTAATCGATGTACTGATACCCGCACGATTTGCAAGGTTGTTGATTCGTTTAAGCTCTTTATTTGGCGTTGGTGATTTAGTATAGATACTGTTGCCAATCAGGGGTAAAGAAAACGGTTAGCGTCGCTTTTACCATTTCTAACGATTTTGAATAACAAAACGTTTTTCGCCTAAATCGTGCCAAATAATGACGTATCCTACTGTTTAAACTCTCCACTCCCCATGTGTAAGCCTTTCCAACCACATGCCTAACCCC
>JBJTUH010000047.1:0-14033 GCA_046080605.1 Vampirovibrionales bacterium | reverse complement strand
GGCATTTCGGGCAATTCATGGCTCTATTATAACATAACTATGTTGAGGCACCAACGCCTGTATGTTTGTGCCAGAAGGGAGCTTTAAAGTCATCATGATGAAATCTACTTTCTGTTTTTTCTAAAATAAAGTTTCATAAATCATATATTTATTACAAATATATAAACAATCAAAAATGAAAGTAATTGCCCAAATACGCTCGATGTAACGCTATGTAACATGTGTGGGTTTGGGGGTAATCCTATTGGTGCTAGGGTGTTTATTATATCGAGTTCACTGAACACCACATATCAGTGAGAGCTTTCAACTGTTTTGAAGAATAGAATGAACGAAGAGAGTACCACCCACATGATGACAAGCTTACCCGCTAGTATCCCCACCCTTCCTACCCGCAATTACATGATTGCAGCCCAGTATGCTGATAGTCTATCGCCTTACCGTCAGTATATTCAAGGAACACCCTTGGGAGTAGGACCTAATCAAGCCGATCAAAAAGTAGACAAGGGAGAGCTACAGCTTGCTTCACAGGTGTTACAAGGTGCTATTCAGTATTATTCTGCTTACGGATTTGCGGAAGACCCCACCGTGAAAGGCTGGCAAAATATTCTTGATGCTACCAATGTGATGCAACAGAATTTCACCACTTTTTTAGGAAATGGCATGCCTACTATTACTCCTGATACAGGTGACAACCGTAGCTTTGAGTTTAATCGTATTTACACGATTGCGAACCAAACGAATGACGGCATTTCATTTGGTCAACGAAATGATACCTTCTTGTCTCAGCAAGACTTGAATGCAACAGTGATTCCTATGTAGGTTTAGTGTGTTGGTATCAATGGTGCATCACATTCCACGCAGGTTGAAAACTATCCCTATCTTCAATACGAAGATAGGGATAGTGCTATGTAACGATATGTAACGCTTTGGGTGTTTTTATCAACATGGGGCTTGTGCTTTAAGGGTGCTTGCACCACAATACCCTTAGTTTCTTAGAAGTCATTCTCTAAATCATTAAAAACCTATTGGTGTAAAAGTGCTGTAGACTTTTGTTTTTTTACACGCTATAGTGAAGTGGTATCTTTTTAGATACTTTTGTCTGTAGTGTTTAACTTGTCTGATGTTCTTTTTTTATACTTTTTATGGTGTATTTAGAAGAGACTTTTTAACGATGTTTAATGCTAATTGTAGTGCTTGTACGCCTAAAGTTGCAGTGAAAATGCAGGCTCCCCAAGCGATGAATCAGCTAAAGGCACAGGTGCCTTCCTTAAAGTTGAATGCTACGGTAGCACAACACACTGTGCTAACCCCTCAGCTACAGAGCCATGCAGGCAAGCTTAATATCGTAGGATAGTAAGTTTATAAGTTTTAGGTATTGCTTTTTTTAAGGATGATTTAGTTTTGTTGCTCACGACTTCAATGTATATGACGATGATTTTCTTGATGTGCATGTCTATGATGATGTGCATCGGGAGTTGTCTGACTGATACCCTTGAAGATGCGTTCCACAGGCTAACCGCTTTTATCACCGCCTAGAACCACTGCTTCAGTTTAAAACCTTCAACTCCCGAAAATCTCTCAGACACAACTTCTTAAAAAAGTGTCGATGGTTTCGGGAGTTTTGTCGTATGGTTTAGGGTTCACGCATCTTTTTTTCTTTACGCTCTTTCCTCCTCAATAATACGTCTCTTTGGTTTAGTAAAGGACTTCTGTTTCACTTATGTACGCTTCTGTGTCTTTTACCTCTCATGCAGCCACTGCACCCCGTTTTGGTGTTGTTCCTCACACCGTACGTTTTGGGCAGTCTGGTCACATGCCTGTGCAAGCGACGCAAGAACTGGTGCATGTGCTTGAGAAAACGCCTGCCTTTCAGCCTGGGCAACTGATTGCCAAGGGGAATGCAGGACAAAAGTTTTTAGCAGGGATGACACGTCTGACAGAAGAAGCGGGTCAAGGGTTGTCTCATCGTAAGTTTATGCAAGATACCCTTTCCGTGTGGGCTCCTAAAACCCTCTTTACGAGAAGTTTGGCGGAGTTCACTGAAATGAGCTTTTTGGAGTTTGTGGAGTCTTCCTTCTTTTATTATAGCCCGAGTGCTTTATCTCGTAATGTATTTCAGCATCTTTTCAAGAACGTTTCAGGCAAGCGTTTTTCTCCTGAGCTGATTGCAAAAACCCATAAAGAACTTCTCGCACATCATGCCGATACACTGGCTCATGTGTTACCCGTGAAAGCGGCGGTGATTTTGGGGTCAGTGGGAACGGCTGGTATTTTTGGAGAGTATGCTCTGAGTTTTGCAAAAAACCTTTTAACAGAAACCCTTTTCAAGAAGAATAAGTTTAGTGATGTGGTAGGGTTAAGCGACGGTGAGAAAAAAGGCGGTCGTTTTGACTTGAGTCCTCAAGGTAAGAAGGCGGTGAAACGTATAGGGCAAAGCCTTACTGTGCTAGGTGGTGTTTTGGCAGGCTCTGCAGCCCTTGCACGTTGGGGAGGTAACTCAAAGCTATTACTGAAAGCGTCTGAGGGTATCGTAAAACATTTTGATTTCCACTTCTTAGAGACTGTCACGAAAAAAGGACTGAAGTATACGAACTTCGGCTTATCGCCCAATCAGCTCCGATGTATTATCGCCCTAGGGGTTGTAAGCTACTTAGACGCTGCACGAGATGCCTTAGAGAAAGTAGAGGTAGCCTGTCGTTTAGGGGTGGTGGCTCCTTGGTTAGCATTCGGAGATGACACTGCAAAGAAAATTTTTGCACAACGTTCTCAACAATTAGCCCCTGGTATTTATAAACTTTTGACAAACCCAGACACAGGAAAAACAGAAAAAGTCTTAAAGACCTTAACCGAGCTTGAAAAAGAGTCCTTTGCACTCGCACAAAAAACCTTGGGGAAGAAAGCGCCTCAAGAAGCACTTTTAACCAAAGCAAACGAATACTTTAAGCCTCTGTATGCCCAACGTCTGAGTGCTTCTTGGACTCCTTTTGCGATTGGTAGCCTTGGGGTGAGTGGGAGTGTGGCACTCATGAATCGGGTCTTTACACGGATTCGTTATGAAAATAGCCTTAAAAAGCAGGCAAACCAAGCACAACACCCTAAGTCCTCTCAGGCAGTGCCTCAGCTTGTCTCTCAAAGCTCATTGCAGGCTTCTGACAACACAACCGTTTCAAAACATGCTGTGAATACTATGCCTTTGGTTGCTTCCCCTTTACTTACCACGGTTACCACGGCACGTGCGTTGGGGAATCCTACGGTTACGGGTGTTGCTGTGAAGGGGCCTGAGCTTAAAGAGATGACAGTCGCTTCTCAGTTTACGGCTCCTGTTTTGGTTCGCCAAAGTATTCCTCAAGTGACATTACAGGCAATCGTATAACGTCCGTCCGTCAGACCCCTTAAAAAAGGGCATAAAACCCCTGACACGTTAAATGGCGAGATCGCTTTTGGATTGTGCTGCTAACGTGACATAGTGCGATGCAGAAAGTGCAAGCCATACAAGCTCTTCAGGGGTAAGTTCTCTCATGGGTTTAGCTGGACTTCCTCCCCATAGTGCTTTGGAGGGAACACTCTTTCCTTTGGTGAGCATGCTGTGGGCAGCAAGCATACTTTCGCTGTGCAGGATACTTCCGTCTAACATGAGGCTTTTCATGCCTACTAAGCACCGAGATTCAACATGGCACGCATGTAAAAGGGCTTGATGTCCTACGGTGACATCGTCTTCAATGATAGTAGGGGTCTGTTTTTTCCCTAGCGTATCACTGGCAACATGAATGACTGTGCCGTCTTGAATGTTGGTACGCTCTCCAATGATAATCGGAGCCACATCTCCTCTTAGTACACATCCATACCATACGCTACTGTTGGCACCCACGGTCACATCTCCTATTAGTATGGCACCAGGTGCAATAAAAGCGGTAGGGTGGACGGTAGGCAGTATGCCCTTAAAAGGTAAAAATAATCCCTGATTAGCGTGTAAAAGGTTTGAGAACATGCACTAAGTTTCCTTCAATCACTTGCCCCACGGTGTTAATGGTTTGGCTTAATTTTTGCAGTTGTGCTTGTCTAAATGGGCTATACACCGTCCAAAAGGTCAGTTCTTTGCCTTGATGTTGGGCTTGTACAAGAGGTGCAATGGTTTTACTGGGGGTGCCATTGTCTTGAATTAAGTTTCCCGCAATATTAAATCCATCTGCTTGAGTGCGGTGTGAACCTATCAGTTGTAATTTCGCCCAACCATGACTGAGTGCTGTAAAAAGCCGAGTGCTTAATGCCGAGGAAGCTCCCGAATCATCGAGTCCGATGACTTGCCATACTTTGACAGGCACTTGTTTTCTCAGCCAAGCGATATCTTTTGAGAAAAAACTTTGTAAACGTAAGGTTTCACGATGATAGGGTTCAAACGTATAATGTTTGAACCAAGTTTTTAAGTTAGGCGTAAGCCATTTGACATCGACTAAAACAGGGCTTTTTTTCACAGAGGCTAATACATGGTCTAACGTGAGGGGAGTAATGCCCGCTTTCTGACATAATTTTTCATAGGTTTTCTTGGACATTAAGGGAACCAGAGAGAAAAACCAAGGGCGATTCCCTCTTAAATACTTGGGGAGCCAAGGGTTATGGCACACGATGGGAGTACCATCTTTTAAGGGAACAATATCTATTTCTGGAATCACTTTTTCCTGTGTTGCAAGGGTAATGCTTTGCCATGTGTTACGTTCCTGAGGGGTTTGCCAAATGCCACCTCGGTGTGCAATGGTACGTTGCCATAAAGGATGGAGTGGAAGGAACATCATGACACAAAAAGCCTATTTTCAATCTGTAAAGATGGGGGATGAATGGCTCTCTCTGTACATCATGTAGAGAGAGCCATAAAATGATTTGAAAAGACTAATTTTTAAGCATATTCACTTGGACTCGCTCAGTGAAGCCCATTTTCTGGAGTTGCTCGTAGGCTTTTAATCCAAACTCACGGCGTGGCTGAGACAAAATGACTGCCATGAAAGGTTCAATGGCTTCTTTACTTCGTCCTGCTTTCACCAATGCGGCACCATACCAATAAAGTGCTTCATCTCGTACGCTTGCAAACTCAAGGGCAACTTGCTTTTCAAGGTCAGACTGTACCTTTGCACCAGGGACTTTGGCAAGCGTTTGATACAGTAACATATGGTTTTCCACACAAGGTACAAGCCAATTTTTGAGTTCCGTTAAAGCGGCTAATGCTTGGGCATTCATGTTAGGGGTTTCATGAAGTTTCACCGCTTTTTCAAGTTTTAACTTTGCGGAGGTCAATCCAAAGGGGTTTTTGGTATCAGTTAAACGATTGAGTGAAAAATCAGGTGGTGCTTCTGTACTAAGAACGGGTGCTGTGACGGTAGGCTGTGCCTCAGGTACAGGAAAGAAAGGAGGCTGTGCTGGCACTTCAGAAGAGGGTGGTTTTTCAGAGGAAGTACCTGTAACACTTGATTCAGAGGGTGTTTCAGAGGCAGGTGCCTCGGCTTCTTTTTTGCCAAAAAGCTTTTTAAAGGAGTTTTTAAACTGCCCTGTTTTTTCCTTGAGGGTTTCAGTGGTACTTGGAGCTTCTGGTTTTGGAGGAGAAGGAATAGGGCCTTCGTCTGCAAAGCTTACGTGTTGTAAGGCGATAACGGCACTACAGGAAAGACTTAGTAAAACAGCACATAGTATACGACGCATCATGACCATAACACACCATCCTTAACTCGGACTATCATTTGGTAGAAGAAAATAGAAACACTTTTAGCACGTGCTAAAAAAATGAGTGAATACGATAAGAAAGTTCATTGGGTGTAGGTGCTACTACTTTTGGCGTTGAAGCCGTAGTACCTAGGACAATACCAAGCTGTTCCTGAGGGTTACAGGCAGGCGATTCATACCCCATGACATGATGATAGGTTGCGAATGATGCCATTTCTGAAAACTCAGGGGATACTTTGGTCAGCGTTTCCATCCATTGCGGAGGTAAAGAAGCTACGGGAACACGTTGCCAAAGTTGCGAGTTGAGTTGCCGTACTTTGTGTTTACAAACGACTTGAACGCCCTGAGCTTCTAAGGCTTTTTGCCAAGTGGTGACTTGAGAACTTTGGTCAGCCACATAGTATAAACCGACCTTGAGTGTATTGGCAGCAAGGGTACTATCAGATTGATTCACGGGTGCTACTTCAGGTGCCAGAAACTCCTTTAACACAGCTTCTGTGTCGCTTGGGTTAATAATCCAGTAACTTGCCGCACTATGCTGAGAGGGGGTGCCTGGTAGGGTTGTGACTTGTAAGGTTTGTGTATTGGCTTGCTTCATGAGGTTTGCTACTGCCACAAGTTGGTTTGCAGGAAGATCTGTTTTGACTTCTTGTTGAACCACATTAAAAATACCAGGGAGCTTGGTGAGAATAAACGGGTCATGCTTAAGTTTTTGCATCACTGCCCACACAAACTCTTGTTGCCGTTTGATACGTCCAATATCTCCTAGTGCGTCATGACGAAAGCGTAAATAAGCCTCGGCTTGTTTACCGTCTAGGTGATACTTTCCTGGCTCAAAATCAATACGAAGCTTGGCAGTGTGGTCTGTATAATGTAGGGCTTTCGGGATGGTCATATCAATGCCACCCACAGCATCCACAGCTTGTCTTACGGCACCAAGGTTTACCACCATGTAATGATCGACGGGAATCCCTAAAGTTTCCTGCACGGTTTGAAGTGCAAGTTCAGGGCCACCAATCGCATGTGCTGCATTCAATTTGTCAATGCCTCTGCCCCCAGCAAGATACACTTTGCTGTCTCGTGGGAGTGAAATTAAGCTGAATGACTGTGTCTTTGCCTTCAGCCGCATCAGAAGCATGGTATCGGTGCGTGTCCCATCAAAAGGGGCGTTTGGATTGCTATGGTTCACATCGACTCCCATGACCAGAAGCGTCATGTCTTGTTGAAGCGTAGGCATTAATCCTGCTTGTACGGGTGCAAGCGTACTTCCCTGAATGCCTGCAAACCAATGCTGTAGTGTTGTACCAAAAAGCTTAAATGTGATTAAAAAAGCAAGTAGAAAAACGAGTCCGCCAAACCCTGTGACAACCGCAATTCTGAAAATCCGCTTGAGCCTTTGAGAGCCATTCGGCTGTACAATCAGAGGGTTATAGGTGGGTGCTTGTTTCTGATGAACCCATGCACTTGCTACCTCAAGGTTTTCACTCAGTGGAGGCAGTTCCCTGTAAGAAGTGGCAGGTGCTTCTGCAAATAAACGAGAGGTCTCTTCCCTTGTCGGGGAACCCTCTTCAGTGGCAGGTGCCAGAGTATCAGAGGTTTGAGAAGCACTCATGCCTTGGGCATAGGAAGAAGAAGGATGCAACGAAGTGGAGGTTTCCATGGGCTGGGGTTTCGCTAACACGTTATCCTAAAAAGATACAGGAAAAGAGGGGACACGAGGGAAAGAGGTTTCTATAGCCGTACATGAGAGTGCCAGCCATGACAGTGTTCTAATAACACGGAATATGTTCTTTTATAAACATATCAACAACCAAACGATGACATTTGATGCCATTATCATGATGTCATATCATAGCTTTTGTAAGTATTGACCCTAGTATACACTAAAACGTTGATACAAAGAAATCAATACGCTCATCCGTTTCTGGGTAGGATGTCAACCGTGAGCTTACCATAAGCTTATCTTTAGAAAGCGTGGCACGGGGTAGAGGGTTTTCAGGATTCTTCGTGTTCGGGAGCCTCAAAATACAGTACCGTCACGCCGTCACCGCCTGCGATGCCCTCTTCAGGATGCCAGTGTGCCACCAAAGGATGCTTGGCAAGATGCTCTCTGACGGCACGTTTTAAGGCACCTGTCCCCTGTCCGTGAATGCACCGTATGGGTGAAATCCCAGAGGGCAAACATCGATCAAGGTGAATGTCAAGGAGTTCAAGGGCTTCAGATGCTCTGAAACCTCGGAGATCGCACACGGCGGGGTTTCCTTGTTTTGCCGTTTCCAGTCGATGTGGGGCATGGTGCGTTGCATCTTGGGTACGAATGTTTTGTTGTGCGTAGGTTTGTGCGTGCCGTGAGGCTTCCACCGTATCACGGCGTTGTTTTAAAAGCCCCGCTTTAACTGCCAGTGCCTGATGAATGGCACGTTTGGCTTGACCAGGGTCACGCCAATGTTCGGGGCGTAAACTTTGTAGGGTGACTTTGGCGGTCAGTAGCCCCATGCGTAGCGTCGCTTCTTGGGTGTTGGGGTGTAGTTTTTCGAGGGTACCCATTTCATTGAGGGTGACGCAAAAGACTTTCTCTCCTTTTTTGAAAGAAAACAGAGGAGTCTCTCCTCCTAGGGTCAGAGATTCTTCTTCTAGGATTGCCTCTAATGCCGCAACGGTTTTAAGTCCCTGTTGCTCAAGCTGTTTAAACTTGGCTTGAAACGCCAAAATATGGTTATAAGCGCGTTGCTCAGGTGTTTCAGGCATTGCAAGAGGTGCAGCAGATGCTGGTGCAGTATGGTCTGAAGTAGCGTGCAACGCTTTAGGAAGTTCAGGCAGGGGCTGATGGGTCTCAAGCAGCTTTTGGCGTAGGTGACGTTCCAAAAGGGTTAAACTATCTGAGGTACGCTCAAGCCTCGTTTTAAGTTGGTTTCGCCAAGTTTTCAGGGTGTTGTGTTTCTCGTCTTGTAATCGTTTGAGGGTGGCACTGAGTTGCATTTCTTGTGCTGTGAGCTGATGTCGAAGCTGTCCAATGGCGGTTTGGTCTGCTTGCATCTCTAGCATTTGTCGTTCCATTTTCGCAATCAGTTCCTCGCTCCATACGCTATGTTCTTGACGATAGGCTTGGGCTTTTGCCATTAGTGCATCAGGTAAACCATACCGTGTGGCAATATGAAGCGTATGGCTTGCCCCTGGAATGCCCAATAAAAGCTGATAGGTTGGGGTCATACGGATGGGGTCAAACGCCATAGAGGCATTTTGCATACAAGGATGTTGCATGGCGTGGCGTTTAAGGGTTTCCAAGTGCGTTGTGACACATACCCAAGCCTCTTGCGCTAAGAGGGTATCCAAAATGGCTTGTGCCAAGGCACCGCCTTCTGTAGGGTCAGTGGCGGCTGCAATTTCATCCATCAATACAAGCCATCCAGCCTTGGAGTGGTCTAACTGCAAGCTTTTCAGCCACGTTAAATAGGCTGAAAAGCTTGAGAGTCCTTCTTCAATGGTTTGTCCATCACCCAAATAAGTCACCATATGCTCCAGCCATGGCAGGTGACCATGGTCAGGAAGTGTATAGGGTGCTGTGGTATCAGTGGAAGAGGTCTGTACTGAAGGTGAGGTTTCGCCTGCGATGGGGAGTGTAATACCCGCACGGTGTAAGCACACCGCAAGCCCCAAGGTTTTTAAACTCATGGTTTTACCGCCTGCGTTAGGACCTGAAATCAGTAAACATTGGCTTTCAGTGGTGCCAAACGCAAGGGTGTTGCCATGCACTTGAGCCACATGGGCAGGGGGATGTAGCAGTAATAGGGGGTGTTTTGCCTCGGGCAGATAAAAAGGTAGGGGTGGTTGAGAGGTCTCTGAAGAAGGTAGATACTGCGTTTCAGTGGGTTCCCCTTGCCAACGATTGGCAACCATCGCCCCTGCATGAAGACGCTCTAGTAAGCCGAGTGCTTGCCACCAGTGTGATAACTTGGGCATCCCCTCTCTCCAATGGGTGTCAATGGCATCCAGTAAGCGTTGCTCTTCTTGGAGTAAGGCGGTTTGGTAAGAGGCAAGTTGCTGTTGCATTTTTGCAAACTTACGAGGTTCCACATAGACCAAGCGTCCCCCGTCACTCCGCGCGACAATTACTCCCATGTCGTAGTGATACTGTTCGGATGGGACGGGAAGCACCCAACGTCCTTCCCGTTCCGTGACCCCACGGCTCATCCCCGAAGCACCAAGACCCCATTGACGTGCAATGTCTTCCAGTAATTTCATACTTTCCTGTTGTAGGGTACGATAGCCTTCGGTCAGGGTGGCGTAAGTGGGGCTTGCATCGGCACGAAACGTAAGGGTGTCAGGGTCAAGGTATTGGTTCATAATGCCCAATAACGTATGGATGTTCGGCAAAGTATGGAGCCAATGGAAGCCCTCTTCTTCTAAGGAAGCGTATAGACCTTCAGTATGAGGAGATTGAAACAACCATGGGTACTTTTTCTTCACTTCTCGGGCGATGGGGAACCACTGATTTTTGAGCCATCCTACCCAATGCACGACTGCTTGAAAAATGACAAACAAACTTGCCCACTCATGTTTGGTCAGCGATGCCTGTTTGATGAATCGTTGCCATAGTTCCCGCCACTGTGCAGGGGGGGCTTGCGAAGGGGTACTATAGGAGGGGTGTTTCTGTGAAGCATGGTGTAACCTGTCACGTAAAGTATCGATAGGCGGGGGGGTGCCTTCTGCCCGATACAGTGCTTGTACGATGACAACGGCACGAGTATGCCACGCATGTAGGGCTGAGGTCAGAGGTTCAGCCTGAGACATAAAGAGGTCTGGTTGATGCACCATGGCAGGTAGTAGTAGGGGTAACCAGTGCTGTAATACGAGCGTTTCAGCAGATAAGGGGGTGTCTTGAGTGTCTTCTGAAGTTCCAAGGGCTTGAGGAAGGCTTTGGGTTAAAAGCTGTTGGGTCGTGACCGTTTCAAAAAAAGGCATGCTTTTCCACTGCCATACGCCCCAATCACTGAGGCAGGTCTCTTCAAATAGGGTTTGCACGGTATGCCATTGTAGATGATGCAATGTTTCTGGACGGACAAAACGAGTCAGCATGGTGTCATCTGTGGGGTAAGACACTGGAGGTATAAGGGACGATGCAGAGAAGGGGTGCTTAGCATCTAGGACATGAGGCACTACCATGACTATACCCCATAAAGCCGTTGGGCTTGGCGTGCTAAGGCAGAAGCTGCATAGGTAATAATACCCGTGGCGCCTGCACGTCGTAGTGCGATTGCCATTTCCCAATGAACCGCCACGCCATCAAGCCATCCCTTTTCTGCTGCGGCTTCCACCATGCTGTATTCTCCACTGACACTATAGGCAAACACGGGGAGTGAGGTCGTTTCATGGGCTAAATGAATCAAGTCAAGGCAACTTATCCCTGGCTTAATGATTAACCCATCTGCCCCTTCTTCAACATCAAGCATAAGTTCCCGTTGCGCCTCCACACGGTTGGCACTATCCATCTGGTAGGTTTTTCGGTCACCAAAACTGGGTGCTGAGCAAGCAGCGTCTCGGAAAGGACCGTAAAACGCAGAGGCATGTTTGACGCTATAACTTATGATACCCACATGCGGATACCCCGCATGGTCAAGTGCATGACGTATTGCCTTCACGCGCCCGTCCATCATGTCGGAAGGTGCGATAAAGTCGGCACCCGCTTCTGCCTGAGCGACTGCTACTTGAGCAAGCTGATAGAGTGCCGCATCATTGTCAACCGTGCGGGTGGTTTCGCATAACGGGCCACAGTGACCATGGCGGGTGTAGCCACATAAACAGGTATCAGCCCATAGGGTGATACTTTCTCCAAACGTTGACTTTAACTGGCGTAGTGCCTGCTGTACGCCTGCCTCATGTGCATGGGCGTGGGTGCCAAGGTCGTCTTTCAAGGACGCATCCACGACACCAAACAGTAAAAAGGTACGAATGCCCTCTGCCATTTTAGCAGAGACCTCTGCCTCAAGGGCATGAAGGGGTAACTGATACACCCCTGGCATACTTGCAACTGCCGAAGGGGCTTCTAAATGAGGGGCAATGAAAAGAGGGTAAATTAAGTGCCGAGGAAGTAAAAGGGTCTCAGAGAGCATGGCTCGGATAGGGTCAGAACGTCGCCAGCGTCTGGGGCGTTCTACGGGTGAGAAAGAGGGGTGAGAGGTGCTGAAAGCCTGTGAGGGGAGTGTGTGCATGGGGGTGCATCCTTGTAAACAAGGGTAGAAGCGTATGGGCAGAGAAGATAAAACGGTAGAAGAGGGATGTTACTGGATGAGTAAGGAACCTCAGTAGACACATACTCAAAAGAGTATACCGCCGATGCACGAGAAGTGAAACCATCCTTTCGCTGGTGCTGTCTATTGTGTAAAGCACGCTGTTATGTGTCTTAGGTTTATGCCATAATACTCCCATGTTTTTTTATGAGGCATGACCTTTGTATGGGTACTTACACCCAAAAAGTTTTTCTTGCAGTAATACCCCTGTGTTCAAGCGATATTCAACAGTTCGTCCAGTGATTTCATTCATTCTCCTTACGTCATTCCTAGAAAACAGAAATGCTTTTTAACGCTCATGATGATTGCGACTAAAAAAATCAAAGCTTCTAATACTCCGCTTAACGTTGCTGTGATTGGCTCTGGGTATATTGGCACACTCAATGCGTGCTGTTTTGCACAATTAGGGCATACGGTGATTGCAACAGATGTTGACCACAAGCGTGTGGCAGGTTTATCGCAAGGAGTTTTACCCTACTATGAAGAAGGCTTACAGGCACTGCTTGATGCGGGACTTGCGAAGGGGTCTTTGCGGTTTACGGAAAGTATTGCTGAGGCAGTGAAAGCTTCCGATGTGGTGGTATTGTGTGTGGGTACACCACCGCTTCCCGATGATAAGCCCGACCTTTCACCACTGAAACGAGCCATTAAACAAGTGGCTGAAGCCATTGATGAATATCGTTTGATTATTGAGCGTAGTACCTTGCCTATTGAGTCTGAAGCTTGGTTCACAGGGCTGATTTATGAGCATTTGCCTGAGAATGCTTCATTTGATGTTGCCATTATTCCTCAGTTTGTCCAAGAAGGTACTGCGGTTCAAGACTTTTTTACGCTTGACCGTCTTGTGGTGGGGATTTATCAAGCATCACACCGCAAAGACAAAGTGATGCAACAAGTTCATGCCCTGTTTGAAGGGATTCTTGCCCATCATCCTGACACGCCTGTGATTACAACCACCCTTCTGAATGCTGAACTGATTAAACACGGTACCAACGCTTACCTTGCCATGAAAACTGCCTTTGTGAATCATATGGCACTTCTCTGCGATAAAACTGAGAGTAATATTGATGTGGTCAGCCAAGGTATTGCCCTTGACCGTCGTATTAACTCTCATGCCTTTGAGGCAAGTTTAGGGTATGGGGGGGTCTTTTTACCCAAAGACAATGCTGCGCTGCTTGCCATTGCCTCTGCCTATAATATGAAGCTTGACTTGTTTAATGCCGTGAAAGTTGCAAACCGATACCATCGTCAGTACGTGGTAAACGTGGTAGAGCAAACCTTTGGACGAGGTGGACTAAGAGGTAAAACCTTAGGCGTGTTAGGCTTGGCGTATCAAGAAAACACCAATGACCTCCGAGAAGCCCCGAGTATTGAAATACTGAAAAGCTTGGTGAATCGTGGTGCAAACTTTAAGATTCATGACCCCATGGCAATGCCTCATGGTAAAGGGCTAGTGAAACACGCAAGTTTCCATGAAGACCCCTACGAGATGGCGCAAGATATTGATGCTCTACTGGTTCTGTCCAAGTGGGAGACCTTTAAAACGCTTGACCTTGCACGTCTTGCACAGGCTGCAAAAACAAAGGGAACGCCCTTGTATTTGATTGATGCCCGAGGCTTGTTTGACCGTCAAGCTGCCAAAGATGCTGGGTTTACCTACGTCTCGATTGGTCGTTAAGGATACATTCCCACCTTGCGTTTGTGTGATAGTTTGCTTTTAATTTTTACGAAACCTTCCTACCCGCTTATGTTTGAAACACTCACTGAACAGCTTCAACACGCCCTAGAGGCACCCTCCTTACTTGAAAAACAAAAGCAAGGACACACGACAGAAACGGCACTCAACGAGGCACATTTGGTGTTAGCGGGTCGGGAAATTCGTAAAGCACTTGTGGCGGCAGATGTTCATTTGTCAGTGGCTCAGGTGTTAGTGGGTAGACTGCAAGAGAAAGTAAAGGGGAAACCCGTTTATGAAGGGCTTTCTCCTAGTCAGCAATTGGTAGGGCATATGTCGGAGGCACTACAAGAGCTTTTAGG
>JBJTUH010000046.1:0-10209 GCA_046080605.1 Vampirovibrionales bacterium | reverse complement strand
CAATGTGGTCATTGCCACAGGGGGAGGAACCCTGATGGCTGAAAGTTCTATGGCACTGGCACTTGATATGTCTACCGTTTTATGGCTCAAAGCAGAAGCAGATGTACTTTATCAGCGTGTATCTCAGAGTCACAAAACGCATCGACCTATTTTAAGGATGGACGATGCAGAACATAAGTTTCATGAGCTGTTTGAAGCAAGAGAAAGCTTCTATGCTCAATCTCATATTGCGGTTTATACAGACAGAGTAAGCTCTTCCCATCATTTTCCTGTGGATCAATTAGTCGATGTACTCCAGCTTCCTAAGGTGGCATTACCTCCTGCCACCCATGCTAAAAAATCAGGACATACTCGTCAACCCGCAGGACAACACCGTAGCTTCACGCCGAGAAAGCCCTCTTTTTAACGTGTCTGTGTTACGTTGTTTCTACGCTTCCTGTTTTTTATTGATGTTTCTATGCGTTTTGTTTTCTTGACCTTGGCAGGTCGTTTGTTTGGTTGAAATAAGGTTGTTTTTCATTATGACATCTTGGTTCCGATGGCTTTCAAACCTCTTTACTCCAGAGGAAGCCTCTTCAGACATCCCTCAAAGTACTTCCGTACCCGTACCTGAAGCCTCTAGTAGTACCTCACAGCCAACGCAAGAAATTGTGATAAAACCCTTATTTAACCCTGTCACCTTTGAGTTTGGGGAAGAAGATACCTATGTCATTCTTGACCTTGAAACCACAGGACTCGACTATCGGACAGAAGGCATCATTGAAATAGGTGCCGTAAAAGCCAAGGGACATACCATTATTGACACATTCCATACCCTGATTAACCCTGAACAACCCATACGCCATAGTAGCCAAAAAATTCATCACATCTCTCAAGAGATGGTTGCCGAAGCCCCTACAATGGCAGAGGTATTGCCTACCCTATTGCAATTTATTGGTCAGGCTCCTATTGTGGCTCACAATGTGTTATTTGACTACAGCTTTTTAAACCAAGCCTGTAAGGTTCATTTAAAAGGGAAACGGTTTACAAACCATCGGGTAGACACGCAAGAAATGTTTCGAGTGTGTTTTCAGGATGAACACAGTCACGGACTTTCTGCCATGTTGGCACGTTTCGGCTTAGAAAGCCACGTGGCTCACCGAGCATTAGATGATGCCCTTGCACTAGCACAAGTGTTTCCACGTTTAAGACAACTCTATGAACAACATATCAGCTGGGCAAGCACTCAATTTCCAAACATGAGCTTTTTATTCGAGCGTTACTTACGCTTACAGCGTTCTGTCCAAGTGATGCAGGCAGAAATGGCAGACCTCAAAGAAACCTTTAAGCTTTATTTTCATGAGGGGGGCATGCCTATTGAAGCAGTCTCAGGAGAGACCCTTCTTGTGAGCAAAAAGCGCCAGTACGAGTATAACGAGGTAGCCCTGGTAAGCTACTTTAAAGAAGAGCCTTACTTTGAGGAACTCATGAAACCCAACATGCGTGTGCTTGAAAAATGGCTGTACAGCTCTCATAGCCCTCTCACTGAGGAACAAAAAGCGTTCATTCATAGTCAAAAAATCAAGCTCACTGAATCGTCTAACATTCAGGTCGTCAAGCCTTCGGCTCCAAAATCACCTCCAAGTGAACATGCCAAGCGTGTTCTCCCTGAGGAAAACACCCCAACGAAAGCCCCTGAGACAGAAGCCTCTGGTATCACGCATGGACTACCCGCCCCCATGGGCTAGCCCATGTCAAGTAGGTGTATCAAGGGAAGTAGGAGGCTCACGCCAATGGTCAAAACATTGTGCAGGATCTATCCATAAGGCTCCGCCTTTATCTTGGTCAAGCCAAACGCCACCCTTAGGCACACCAGGAATCGCTTGACCTTCCAAGACTCTACCAATGGCATACCACGGTTCAGGAAGTTCAATCCCCTCAGGCACTGAAGCCAATAGCCCAAAGTCTTCTCCTCCGAACAACAGACTCTCTTGAATGGACCAACTCAAGGCTTCTCCGACCTGACACAAAGCATCAGAAGCCCACTTCTTTAGTGGGTACAGCGTCATCATCCAATACTCTGCCTGAGTTCTATGGCTATGGATAGGGTCAAGGGTGTGTAACACCTCTTGCTGTGTTTTATACCGTTGAGAGTGTTGTAGCAATTGCCAGCACGCATCTGCCACCCCATCGCTAGTGTCCATCATAGCAACATGGTGCAAGGTTAAACCTGAAGGCTGAAGGACTTGAGCAAGGGTACGAGCAGCATCAAACCGAGGCACAGGAAATAAATGATGTGCTAAACAAGCACGCCAAGCATCTTTTACCTCAGGTTTTAAAAACTCTACCTGCCATGGTGCTAGGAGTGCTTTCAACCCAAAGCCCGACAGACCATGATGTCCCGCCAGCCATAAAGTATGCCCTTCATGAACATGATGACGTTGAGCAGGCACCCACTGGCTTGACTGATGCGTAAGTACTGTGACACTAATGCCCAACAAATGACCTTGTGTACCCACAGTATCTCCACCTACAATGAAGCACTCAATGGCAGGGTTTTGTTCATGCACAACTTGCATGAGTGCCTGAAACCCGTCGTACAAAGCACTCATATGGTGCATGGGAATACTACGAGTTTTAGGGAGAATCAGACCAATTAAGACCTGAACACGTCCCTCATACACCCCCATGGCAGCAAGATCGCTCAAAGAAGCCGCCAAACATCGCCACCCTATTTGATACCATTTTGCCTCTTCATGCGATTTATCATGAAGCTCAAACACCTGTAAGCTGATGGGGTCATAATCAAGCTTAAAGTGTTGCTCTTCCATAAACACATCTTTAGAAATCACAAGCCCTGTTTGCTTATCCCAGTAAGCATCATCCGTCAGCCATGTGGTACCATGGGGTAACTGCTCACGGAGCATATCTAAAAAGCCAGCTTCGGCATGGGGTGCCGTGGTAAACCCAGTAATGCCCATCATGATAGGGTATAAGTTTCTTTCCGAGGTAAGTCAACGATCGTCTTATATACACCTCACACACGTCTTAGCATCATAACCAATGATTGCCAGCCCTTTGAGTATACACAAGGTAGCTCCGCTTGACCACTGTAGGAAGGATGTTTCTAAGGTATTTAATTGAGGAAAACGCCCCCCTGCACAACAGAGTCACTTATGTGTGGGCTACAAGATTATGGTATGATGACGAGAGACTTAACCAAAGAGACAACCACGTCACCATCAATACTACCTATAACCTGATACCTCTTAACCTTCGTTGACTTTATACAGAGTACCTCCTTTGTGTTAGCCGTTGCATCTTCCTCTCTCACGCCCACATTGAATACCGCCTCTGATACAGCACTGGTATTGAACGCCAGTATGCTTCAGGCTTGGCTCACGTGTGAGCGTCAGGCATTGTACCATTACATTTTAAAGCTACCTGCTCCTGTGTTCCATCTGCCCCAAGAGGCACCTGCGAGTACTTCAGGCAGATTGGGGCATGCCAGTTTAGGGTTTTGGGCTTCAGGGGTATGGCAACACGCACCCTCACAGCATGGGTTAAGTAACCAAGGAGGAAGCCAGCAGGCTTTTGCCGTCATGGCAACATGGCTTCTGGCACAGCTTCACTATACGCAGTGTCTGGAGCAGTTTGAAGTTGCCAGTTATGAAATCCTCACGCCCTCAAGCGAAGGCACCGCTTCTACCCATCGAAGCATGTATGCCCTCCAAATATTACGAGAGTGCCTCCCCGAACGTTCTCAAGCACACCCTACCCCCAACAATACGCTGGAAGACACACCTTCTGAAGCAACAACCCTCCTCGGACGATTGACCGAACGCATCCCCCTTGAGCGTTCCCAAGCGTGGAACCTCATGCTTAAAAGCTTCACCACGGAAAAACTCACCCAAGCATTTCATAGTTTTGGTATGCCCCAAGAAGGCATGCCTGTGTTACACGCTGAGGTAGTACACCCCATACTTACGATAAGCGAGAACCCGCACAGTCCTCTTATGCCTCTTGTTAAACCATGGGAAAGCCTTTTCTGGCAGGGTGTTGTACTGTTGGGGGACTTGCCTGAATGGCAACGGCATGAAGACATTGGCACATTATTACGTATTTTTAGTGGATGCCTAGAAACCCCTCATGGCTTACCCTTAGATGCTCCCACAGAAAGCCTACACAGTGAACGCTGGATAGAGGCACGCTTCCCCGAATGGCAACACCCTCACCCCGTCACGGGCGAGCCTGTGACGGTGAAGTTCAGAGGGCAAATGGATTTGTTACATCAGCTAGCACCCATACCACAAGACACTGACACACCGCCGCTCCGCCCCCCGTATGAGCTGTTTGAGTTCAAGTTTAGTGCCTCCCTGTTTAAAACCCAAGGGGATAAAAACCAAGAAAAACTAGAGGATAGCCTTAGACTTGTGAAAGATGCTGATGCGTCTGCCACAGAATCTGCCGAAACACGTACCCTACGCTACGGACTGTCACAACGAGAACGCTTGATGTTTCAGTTACCTCTCTATGCCTATGCACTTGAAACCACGTATCAGGCACTGCCAGAGAAAGCACATCTCATTGCATTCCGAGACACCTCTTCCACCCATCATCTTGCACTGCCCGAGGATACAACGCTCCCCGATACAATGAACCCTTTGTTGACGCACTTTCAAACGCTTCAAGAAAAAAATGACATCCTTTCAACCACCTCTGTGGTACTGCATGAGGGGCAACTGGCGGAGCATCGCCATAGGTTTCTTACAGAGGTTTACGAAGAAGTCATCCGCCCCATGCTTTCAGGCACGCAAACCTTTGCACCCCGTCCTCACAAACGGCATTGCCCCATGTGTCAGTATCGTATGATGTGTGATGCGTTTCATCAACACCTTGCGGGGTAGTTCTCTCTTCCATCATGATGTTATCCCTTGAGGACACACCCAATGCTACCACCCTCTGAAGCCATTTCTCCCTCCATCACTGCCCTACTCAAAGCGTCCTCTGACACCCCTTCATGGCGTTTTCTCTCTGACCCTATGATCCTAGAAGGGATGGGCTTGATTCAGGGAACTCATTGGCGGGCAACGCTCGAATATTCAAGCGAAGGACACGGCATTGAGTGGTACGTGTGGGAGTCTGGTACTCAGGGCAAAGGGTCTCCGTGGCACTTTCATGCCCACGTTGAGACCGTGATACATACTGAAAATGGGGTCACCTTAAAAGCCCTAGAGCCTCTTGGCAAAACCCTCAGTATTGTGGAACATCAATTAAGCGCCCATGCCCAACTTGCCTTGACCACTGGCTGGCAATGGCATCTGATACCCATCACCCCCGACGGTTCAGCTCGCCCGCTCCTTCCTGAAGATGCTCATGCAGAATTACCCTTACTCGACGGTTCTAGCATACCTTGGGCGAAGCTTCTGGGTGATGTGGCTCATAGGCATCAAGTACCTCCTACTTTCAAGCAGTATGAATGGCATCCTACCAACCTATCGTCTACTCCTGTACGCCTTGGGGATGACACACACTATCTTTTGGTTGAGCCACTCACCAACCCCACGTCCCAATTACAACTGAGCTATACCATGCCCGCCATGGCACATCCGTTACTTGCTATGACACGCTATGAATGGCACGCCCCTTCTCAGGAACAGCTTATGGCATGGCATCAGTCCATGGTTCAAGAAGGCGTGGGAGAGGCATCTTATCCTGATACCCTCACAGCACGTACGTTTGGGTTTGTAGAAGACCTCGCACCGATTCAAGCACGAGGGCTTGCCAAAGGCGTACGCTACGATAACACCCTTGGGCTTTACCGAACCCTACACACCACGCACTCAAACACCCTGCAACCCTTACGCCATGACCAAGAACCGTTAAGCCATAAAGTGCTTGACCTCCTTGGGGATATGATGCTACTGGGCAAGGGACACTCACCCATCAGGTTGCCTCTTAAACTCACCTGTTGTAATGCAGGGCATGGGTTACATGTGGCACTGGTGCAGCAACTCCTCACATGGCTAGAGGCAGGAATTTTACAAGAAGTACCCCCTCAAGAGGCATGTGGAGCCGTGCATCCATGAATCTCTCACGAGTGGTTGCAGGGTTCAAGACAGCAAGTATGTCGCTCTTACAAGCATGGGCTAGTACGCTTTTATTGGTCAGTTTAACCTTTCTATTAGTACGCCTAGTGCCAGGGAGTCCGTTTGACGACCCTAAACTTTCGCCCGAAATCCGTCACCTGTTAGAAAAGCAATTTCAGCTCCATTTACCCTTGTGGCAACAACTCCAGTGGTATATGCTTCAGTGGTGCCAAGGTAACTGGGGGGTAAGCATGGTATCCCCTGAACAGCCCGTTCTAGGGCGAGTGTTGGAAGCCTTACAAGTGAGCTTACCCTTAGGCGTGGGTGCCTTTTGGGTAGGGCTATTGAATGCTACCGCAGGGGCGGTAGGAGGCATCCATCCTACGTCATCCTCGCATCCAAAGAAGGGGCAGTTTCTCATCCCATACCTTGCCCAAGGGTATCATGTTGGCATCGCTATGCCGTTGTTGGTGTGTCCCTTATTTGCACTGGTTGGCTTAGGGGTTTGGCTATTAGGGGTTCAGTGGGGATGGCTCCCTGTAGGGGGCTGGGATAACCCCTTCACCACGTACGGGAAATACATGGTACTGCCTGTATTGGCACTCAGCACCATCATTTTCACCCCCGTGTATTGGCTGTTAAGAGAACGCCTTATCACACTTCAAACAGACCGTTTAGCCTTACGTTTACACGCATCGGGGATTCCCTATCAGCGTATACAATGGCGGCACTTGTTACCCTTGGCGTATCAAAATGTGTTTCCGCTTTTAGGACCTTTATTTGCCAGTGTGCTGACAGGGTCATTCACGGTAGAAAGTATGTTAGGGCTTCCTGGCTTAGGGAAACTCACGGTAGAGTCTCTCCTTGCCCGAGACTACACCTTACTGCTAGGGTGCATGAGTATGATTGGATTACTCTTCAGCCTTAGCATGATGGGCTTTCAATGGCTCACGGCACTGTTACAGCCCCATGTGGCTCGGGAGGCTTCGTAATGTGACCCTCCTGAAACGCTTCTCTCTCCATCGGCTTTTAGGTAAAAAACTTCTGAAGGAACAGAGCCTCCCGTACCCTCAACTGATACGGGGCATCTGTATCGTGTGGCTTGCGTTATGGATTGTAGGCGGGCTTGGGATAGACGGTAACGCATTACACCCTACCTACACCCTCACCCCTCCCTTTGCACCGCTGTGGCACCAAGAGCCTTCCCTCCCCCTGATGGCTTGGCTTGGTACCGATGACCTCGGGCGGAGTTTGTGGGGACGTTTAGGCACAGGGACATTACTCTCTGTGGGGCTTGGTGTGGGAAGTGTTGCCATGGGGTGGGGCATAGGGGTTCCATTTGGGTTGGCATGGGGTGCAGGGTATACCACGTGGTGGGGAAAACTCATTCAAGGCATCCTGCAAGTATGGGACACGGTTCCTAGCTTATTGTGGCTATTGCTTGCCTCTATGCTATGGAGCCAGCTTCAATCCATGCCTTGGCTACAAGCCCTTGTGATGGGAAGCATGATAGGCTTACTCCACGCCAGTGATATCGCACGACTGATGGCACAAAGTGTACGAGAAGCTCAAAGTACCACTGCCTATGAAGCGTTTGAAAGTCTTGGAGGCACACCATGGCGTTTTGCCTGGCGGTATAGTTTGCCTCATGGCATCCCTCGATTAAAGCCCTATAGCCGTGTGCTTTTGATGCGGAGTATTTTGGCAGAATCAACCCTGAGTTTTGTAGGCTTGGGGTTACAACCCCCTATCAGTACCCTAGGGGTGTTGGCGAATGACGCTTGGCAACTAAGCTTATTAACCATCATGCCTTTTTTACTTGTCACCAGTGTATTAGTTGCTGTCATGAGTTTACTTCAAACAGAGCATGAAGTTTCTGCTTAACGAGAGGTGCTTTCTTACGCTATACTGTTAAGAAGGGTAGGCATGAACTTAGCCAAGCTTCAGGGAAGTGATACCCTTTTGAAGCCCTAGCCCTTCTCTGATACGTCCCCTTGAGGTTGGAACTGTTTTTTCATGACGCTTGAACCAAACTGTATTTTTTGCAAAATCATCGCAGGAGAGATTCCTGCAAACGTCATCCTTGAAACCCCTGATGCACTTGTGTTTGAAGACCTTACACCGCAAGCCCCTATCCACTGGCTTGTGATTCCTAAAACCCACGTAGCATCACACCTTGAAGTGGTTGACCCCTTAGTATTTCAACATGTCATGCAGGCAGCCCAACAAGCCCTTCAACAGCAGGGGATTACCTCCTATCGTCTTGTCACAAACACGGGTGCCATGGCAGGACAAAGTGTCTTCCATTGGCATGTGCATGTGTTGGCAGGTCGTCCATTACATTGGCCACCAGGTTAAGGAAAGCCTCATTCATAGCCTATGTCACAGACCCTTTTCACGCACTGGTACCCAACCCCTTTGGTGTATGATGGTACCCAACTCAGTCCGCATACTGTACTTGAGCTATCTGGACAGTATGGCTCGGGTTTAGTTGCTTTTACAGGAGGCACCTATGTGGACCTTGCCCACATGGTGGACCTTGAAGACGTACGCAAAAAAGCCCCTATTGAAAGCACCTCAATGCTTCATTTACTAGGAGAGTTTTTCCATACCCCTTTATTACAGGGCGTATGGATGCAACGGCTTTTGATAAGCTGTATCGCAGATACCCTCATAGACCTCAACCCTTCACTCTTTTATACCTCTCCCCTATTACGCCACGGCGATGACCTTTACTGGTACCCCGAGTGCATCACAAAACCTGAAACACGACGTAAACTCTCAGTAAGTATTGTAGCACCTAGTGTAAGCTCGTGCTTACTGCACGTGGGGTTGAACCTTTCCCATGAAGGTACCCCCGTCCCAACGGCAGGACTCACCAGCCATGGCTTGCTACCAAGTACGCACTCGCCTGAAGCCTTTGCCCATGACGTGATGCAACGCTTTGCCTCTGAGTATGCAAGTATCTGGCGTGCCAGCACCAAAGTACGAGGGGTGTAGAAAGTTAAATAAGAACTAATTAATCATCAGCAGCTTATTAAGCTCGTGGTCGTGCTTTTCCCCAGTCTATAGCTTTTTGCTTAAATTCTGGGGAAGTCCGCTCAAGCATCTGGTGGTTAATTATATCATGTGTATAACGCTCATTTTGTACAAAGATAGCTTCAAACAAAGGTGTCACATCCGCAGTCTTGTTTTGGTTAATAACCTCAAAAGCTTTTGAAACCTCACCAATTAAATACTTACTTAATGTAATATCACCTTCATCTTTTTTTAAAGCCTCAAACAAAGTAGAATCCTTTGTATACATAGTGGCACGATCTCCTGGGAAAGTAAGTAGCCTAAGCTGATTTTTTAGCAACTCCTGAAACTTCGATCTATTAACATTATCTTCAACACCTATGAGACTCAATAAATAAGCAACTGTTGTATAATGTTTAAAAGCAATTTCAGACGAAAGCCACTCTATTTCGGAAAGTTTTCTTATAAAAAGCTCGTTGTCAGAACCATTTTCAATAAGTTTTTTAAGATCATCAATTTTACATATAGTAAGTTGTTCAAGATATCCTCTACATTGAGCATTGGACAAATCTTCATTAGACCTTAAAGACGAAAGTACAGATTTAAGATCATATTGTGTACTTTTCAAATAAGCAAGTGCTTCTTCCTCTGTACAATCTAGCCCCATAGATCGTGCGCCTTCTGTTAAACCTTCAACAGAGATAAATCCTTCTGGATTAAATCCTTCCAAACGATGAGATTCCCAGTAAAGTAAACAACGATCTAAATCAGCCTTACGCTTCAATATTAATTTCATTTTAAAAGCACTATGTACCAAACGTTTCATCTTTCTAAACGTTTTTAAATAAGAGCCAAATCTATCAATCGTTAGAAAATCTCGTTGGATGTTTAAGTCGTAATCTTGACAAACACGATGTAAGTAACCTAATCGGTCATGATCTTCTAATATGGGCAAATGGTGGCGTAAATAGAGTATTTTTTCTGGCGTTGGTGATTTAGTATAGATACTGTTGCCAATGAGGGGTAAAGAAGATTGTTAGCGTCGCTTTTACCATTTCTAACGATTTTGAATAACAAAACGTTTTTCGCCTAAATCGTGCCAAATAATGACGTATCCTACTGT
>JBJTUH010000045.1:0-10817 GCA_046080605.1 Vampirovibrionales bacterium | reverse complement strand
GTACCATTTGCTTGACGATGCCCCGCATAACTTGAATGTGGTAATACATAGTCTGGAAACTGTGCTTTCAGTGCAAGCTCTCTACGACCTTTTTCAATAAGGTTAGGATCCTGCCCTTTAGGATAGACCTTTAACACTCGGGGTGCTAAAGGACGTTGCCCTTGGGCTTCTTTTAAAAAATACACCACTGCTTCTTCTCCTGAAACAGGTGGTTTTTGAATCGTATACCGTCGTGTCATGGTAGGATGCTTTTCAAGAATAGGAGTACCTACCTCAAGCTGTCTTAACAAACCCTGTCGGACATCGGGGTGTTGCATCATGTAGTCCAGCTTTGCCTGAGAGCGTGCTTTCGAGGTTAGAGGTTAAAGGGGGGTTAGCTTGCGAGGCCACAAATGCCTTAAACCCTTTAACATGTTTTGCCTTCTCAGTAGCCATCCTTGACCTAATATGCTCAGCTTCACTTTTATTTTTAGAGACTCCTGTCTGAACCCTTCGATACATATCCACTTCACCTGCGTCAATTAACCCAGTACGCCAAAAGGTTCGCCATGCTTTATTTCCTACAACATTCACTTCAATCGTGTTGCTTGAAATAGCCCCTAGTGCTGTTTGTACAGGCTGGTTAAACGTAAGTTTGGGTGGACGGATAGGTTTGACCCCGCTATGCAAGCGTTTGGTTTGGGCAGAGAGGGTTCCTATCAGACGTTTCGTTTGAATGAAGGGTGAGGTCATCATAAGTTTACTCTATCTTGAGTTACGGTGTTTGAAAATCTGTCGTTGAGAACTTGGGTGGTGAGTTTACAGGAGCGTAATACAAGGATGAAACGAGATTTCGCTTTACAGAAAAAGGTTGACCGTTCACTAGAGGCTGATGCACCTGATGAAAAACATTAGGGGATATACGGTTGACATAGTCGTTAGCAGTCTCATTTTTATGGGTTTGTCCTACCAAAGCATCTTGGAGTAATACTGTAATGGGTAAGGTTTCTGAACGATAGATAGGTTGTTTATGGTCAAAAGTGTAAGTCTTCTCTTTCCCTTGATTAATACTGAAACCTTCGATTTCAAAAGGCTTACCTTTGAACTGAGCAGGTATCCAAGGTGTACGGTAGTAAAGGTTTAGTACATGGTTCCTTTCTTTTTTACTTAGATGTTGTACCTCAATTTCAGGCTTACTCGGTAAATAGGTAAAACTGTGGAGGCTACCCACGTCAGTATGAGGTTTTAATACACGAGTGTCTTTGGGTTTCCAAGCATCAGGTATTGTTTGAGAAATTCTGCGATAATAGTGGGGGTCAATGGCATAGGCAAGTCTATCTGTAAAGTTTTTGGTGGTATCAATGGAATTTTCTGTATTCATTGGAACAAGCATTTTTTTAGGATTCGGCCATGTCACTTGTGTGGCAGGATAAGGCTTACCGTTAGGACGTTTCATGCCTTCTTGAATACGCTTAATAGCACTGGGTGTCACTTGGTAAAGTGCTTGTCCCTCAGCTTCCTCACTAAGGTGTTGCATAAGTTTAATGCGAGTAGACACGGGTATCTCTCGATTGATAGCAGTACTCACGAGTGCTGACACATTGGGGTTCAAGGTTAAGTCTGAGCGGTTTAGTGTGAGCCTTGGCATAGTCGTTGTATTTAAACCTGCACGATGTTGCAAACGTGCAATAGCTTTTTTACCTTTTTGGAACGTGCTAGCTCCTTTTTGTATCAGAGGCTTAAGGCTGGGTAGTTGTATCATAGGGCTTTTGTATTCTCAACTCTTGTACGTCTCTCAATATGGTGCATGACCTCAGTGAGTATCCTGCTGTTTCAGGGTATCCATCATTAAAGCCATCCCTTTAATAAAAAAATGGTCTGTCTTAAAATTGCTTTTAAACAGAAGTGCTTGCCATCATCGTCATCAGACACCCACTCAATGTAGTTATCAAATGAAAAGAGACCATATGAAACTAGGGATTTCCTACAGTGTATTTGACGGTGAAGAGCTACTGGAAGCTTCACTAAGATGTATGCGTCCTCATGTCCATACCATTGTGGTGATATATCAAACTATTAGCTATACAGGCTCTGTTGCATCGCCAGCATTACGACCTTTACTTAATAGACTTCATCAAGAGGGTCTGATTGATCGCCTCATTCATTACTCTACGCAACTCAAACGAAGCCCTAGCGGGCAAGAACGCCGTAAACGCAACATCGGGTTAAGAGCCATTGCACAAACCGCTTGCACACATTACATGAGCATGGATACGGACGAATTTTATGAGCCACAGGCTTTCTCACGTGCCATGGACTCCCTAGAGGCATCTGGCTACGATGCATCCGTCTGCCCAATGATTCATTATTTTAAATCCCCCCTCGTACAATTAGCACCGTTTGAACAACATCAAGACTACTACGTGCCATGTATAACGAAGCTACCTGCTCAAGGCACCCTACAACGCATGATGGTAGGCTTACCTTTGTGGGGGGCTTATCGACACGGAAAACAGAAGCACTATCCTAGTTTAAGTGATAGTACACGCCAATTACCCTTTCATCAGATTAAAGTTTTCCATGCAGATGAACTGGTCATGCACCACATGAGTTTAGTGCGTCGATGTATCACGCAAAAATACCAAAACACAAGTGCCCAAGCAATTGCTAAAACCTTCAGTACTGAACACCTTGCACGCTATGAGGCATACTATCAGGCATGGACTCCCCCTCAGCCTGTCTATACCCCACCTGATACTGCCTTTCAAGTCGCATACCCTTACACACTCCTTCCGAAAGACCCTTTTAACATCAAAGTTTTCCCCGAATAAGAGGAGCTTGGATTCAAGGGAGCGTCGATGGTTTTGTATCGATTTGTATCAAGTGTTAAAACGACCCTTTAGCCTCTCCTCCAGAAAGACGATACTATTATTGTCTGAAGTGTTCGTCAACCAAGAATCCAACGCATACCCCTCAGGGTGTCTCGGTCAAAAAAGAGACAGCCACTCAACGGGGCTTCTTGTTCATTGGCTTTGTACAAGTCACTAAAGACACGGTTTATTTCGTGTTTTATGTCAGTGTCCCTTAGGATTGAGGGGCATACAGTGTTCATTGATGAATCACACAAGAGAGCAAGAGACTCGTTTTCACAGGAAAAAGCCTGCCTTCAATGACGAAAGGAAGAAGAGGCATGTTTCACCTTGAAAAATGATCTCGTCAGCAAGGAGAGCTACACCATGATGGTACTTTACGTCAACTACAACCAATCTTCTATGTCTTCCCAACGCTTAATGGATGGGGTTCAAACCAACCTCGCCACAAGTATGCGTCGTTTATCGTCTGGGTTCCGTATTAACAGTGCAAGTGATGATGCTGCTGGATTACAGATTTCTGAACGGTTACGCTCTAACTTAAAAGGTACCTTGAAGGCACAAGACAACGTCCAAGACGGTATGAACGTGATGGGTATTGCAGATGGTGCATTGGGACAAATCACTGAAAACCTACAACGTATGCGTGAACTGGGTGTACAGGCAGCAAACGACACCCTAGGCTCAACCCAGCGTACGGCTATTTTGGATGAAATGAACCAGTTGCAACAAGACATTACTCGTATTTCAAATGCAACCTCATTCAATGGTGTGAACTTGTTAGATGGCTCTGCAACAAACTTTAATATTCAAGTAGGGGCGGGGTCTACCGCAGCCAATGATGTGATTAACCTAGCAACAGTGGCAGGCACAAACCCCTTCGGAGATATTGATGCCACAGCATTAGGGGTTGCCTCTGCAACCCTAAGTGTGGGTTCAAACGCTTCAGCACTCACAACCATTGCAGCGATTGACACGGCCATTAACACGGTCAACTCACGCCGAGCAACGATTGGTGCTTTAACCAACCGTTTACAAGGAACACTCAACAACTTACAAGTGAACTATGAAAATACGTCTGCCTCTGAAGCCCGTATTCGTAATACAGATATTTCCAGAGAAAGCACTCGTATGACACAGTTCCAAATTTCACAACAAGCTGGACTAAGTATGTTAGCTCAGTCTAACCAGTCCACCTCTGCAGCGTTAAGTTTGCTCCGTGGATAGTGATTCTATGTAACAGACGAAAACGCTATGTCTTCATAACACAACACACAAAAGCCCCTTCTGCACTCAAAGGTTAGTACAGAAGGGACTTTAACTGTAAACGATGCAAAAATAAACCCTTTAGCTCCAAGCCCCCGCATACGCATAAGCGTTAGCATAGGCACTACCGTTATTAGCACCTGCATTGGCATACGCATAAGCATACGCATTGGCATTACTACCACCCCAAGTACCTGCGTAAGCATTTGCCCAAACATTGGCATTACTACCACCCCAAGTACCTGCGTAAGCATTTGCCCAAGCATTGGCGTTACTACCACCCCAAGCACCTGCATTCGCATAGGCACTAGCATTTGCCCAACTATTGGTATAGGTTTGTGGCAAACAGTAGTTATAGTTAGACTGGCAGGCATTGTATTGAGGCTGACAAAATGCTTGATTATACCAGTTCATCCAAGTGTTGTTCATTTGATGAGCGCCTTGATAATACCCTTGGGCATAACCTTTGTGGTACCCACCAAAACGAGGGGTACAGTGCTGGGGCTGAGGAGTATAGCAACTCATGAGACTGGTCATAATAAAAGTAGCTCCTGTGGTCTAAATAAATAAAGGTATTATCATGAGATAAAGACATCGAGTAAACATAAAAAATAGAAAGTAGGGTATCCAGAACGTATGAGTGGCTCATTACCACAAAGCGTAAGCTCTATTGGAGTGTCATAAACCAATCATACACCTGTATATTTATAAAAACATTCTTAAGAAAATAATTGCCCACGATACGCATCAAGCCATGATTGTTTTTTAGTCCTCTACTTATAAGAAATAATCTAAAGAAAATCCAAAAATCATGGGACATCGCACAATACTCTTACCAACTCTATGGTATAGTGATGTAAGCTTGTATCAACGCATCCGTCAAGAATGCTTGAAACAAAAAGAGTTTCACTCCATTAAAATGAGAACCATGGATCTATGTTTGTTTGTACAAAGTACGAACAAGTATCATAACTCTGTATTGTTCTCTTGTGTTTTTATTGCGTCACCTTCAAACACTAACCAAATGATACTTTTTTGCACCTATGATGATGACTTCTTCCTCCTCTCACGACCCTATCAATCCTTTTAAAAACGTAACTGAAACGGAAGATACCCACGCACATTCCCATACTGAAGTCTTTGAGCCACAGAACTCTGAGGGCGTTGAAATCCTAGCACCTCAACCAGAAAATGGCGAAGCATCATGGCAGGTAAAATACCAAGACTTGCTTGACCAACACTTGCGCCTCCGTGCTGACTTCGATAACTTCCGCAAACGTCGCCAACAAGAAATGGACGCAGCACGTAAATATGACGGTCAGTATATGTTAATGAACTTGTTGAGTGCTTTGGATAACTATGACCGTGCGATGAGTTACATGCGTGAAGATTCAGACGCAAAAACCCTTTATCAAACGTTACAAATGCTTACACAAGGATTGCATCAAGCACTAGAGCAATCAGGGGTTACACGCCTGTCTGTTGTGAATCAGCCATTCAATGCCCAAGAACATGAAGCCGTAGGCACTGTACCCTCTCAAGAGGTAGCACCCGATACGGTGATACAAGAAACGCTTGGCGGGTATAAACTTGCGGATAAACTTATCCGACCTGCTCAAGTGTTGGTTGCTGTAGCCCCCGAGGTCGTTGCGACTGAAGCGTAACCTTACGATAACACTCACCCGCCATGGCAAGCTTTTTTAGGATAGGCTATAAGTCATGGTGGGTTGTATTGGGCGTTTTATGATAAATTATCTGTTTTCAAGGAAAGACATCAGTATTACATCATGCAAAGCACACAAGACTACTATCAAATACTGGGCATTGACCGCCAAGCGTCCCAAGATGACATTAAAAAGGCATTCCGTCAAAAAGCAAAGCAGTACCACCCTGATATGAACAAAGCCCCTGATGCGGAAGCCAAATTCAAAGCTCTCGGGGAGGCCTATGATGTACTAGGAAATACTGAAAAGCGTCGTATGTATGACCAGTACGGTCATGCTGCTTTTCAACAACAAGCCCAAGGCGGTGGCGGGTACGCAGGAGGCTACGAGCAGTGGGACTGGATGGATAATTTTGGTGATTTATCCGATATTTTTTCTGCCTTTTTCGGTGCCGATATGGGTGGAGGGCGACGAGGTTCCCGTGGGGGAAAACGCTCTAAAGCACGCCGAGGAGATGACCTACAAACTGCCGTAACCCTTACCTTTCGGGAAGCGATTTTTGGTGCTGAAAAGACCGTTACTATTCATCATGCCGCAACGTGTGGCGATTGCCATGGCACAGGAGCTGCAAAAGAAAGCGGAGGCCCTGTCCCCTGCCATCATTGTGGTGGAACAGGACAACTACAGCAAACTGCACAAACCATGCTAGGGTATTTTACGCAAATCGTCCCCTGTCATCATTGTCACGGTACGGGCGAGCTTATTAGTGACCCATGTAAAACGTGCCATGGGAGTGGTCAAGTAGAAGAAGAAAAAGAAATTAAATTAACCATCCCCGCAGGGGTTGACCATGGCTTGCGCTTGCGAATGCTTGGCGAAGGAAATGCAGGCACTCACGGAGGACCTGCAGGAGACTTGTATGTCTTGCTTCAGGTAGAGCCTGACGCACTCTTTACCCGAGAGGGAGATACGCTTTACAGTACGGTACCTGTCACATATAGCCAGCTCGCATTAGGTGCCACGCTTTCTATTGAAGGGCTTGACGGTTCGATGCAACTTGAAATCCCAGCAGGTACGTCTATTGGACATCAGTTCAAACTTCGAGGTATGGGAGTCCCTAAACTTCGTAATACCAAACAACGAGGTGACCATATTGTCACCGTGGAAGTCAATGTGCCTAAAAAGCTTTCAGGCACACATAAAAAGTTGCTACAAGCCCTGAATCAATTACAAGTCCATGAATCAGAGGGTAAACCCGTCCCCCATATCGCAGAATTATTAGGCATCCAAGGGGCTGCACAAAAAGATGGTTTATGGGACAAAGTCTCTCAGTTCTTTGGGGAACATTAGGCTCAAAGTGGGCTGCGGCTCAAAGCGCAAACTATTCTCATAACATTGGTGCTTAAACCCCTTTCATACAAACCCTACCGTCATCACAAAGAAGTCTTACAAGCATTTCTTTCAGACGGTAGGGTTTATTTAAGGTACACTATGAGGAAGATACTGTGGGAACCCTCCTCTGAGATGTCATTTTCTCACCTCACACATACTGTCTTTCTGAAACGTTCTTTCTACGCACTAAATAAAGGTTGTTTGTAGCCATGATGCGTCTTGCACTACCTGACCCCGCTCGCCCACTCCCTTTTGTAGACCTTATTTCTCCCGAAGCATTCGGAACATGGACACAAACCCATCTTATTGACTCAACGGCCCTACAACACGGAGAAGTCTTACAGTTACTCGCACAAGCCGCTGAATATGAACGCTTATTTCAGCCTCAGGCACTTAAAAAATTGGACAGCTATAAGGGACGAGTAGTCGCAACACTGTTTTATGAAAACTCTACACGGACACGAGCAAGCTTTGAGCTTGCGGCAAAATACCTTGGTGCCACCACACTTGATTTACCTGTTCAGGTGTCCTCCGTGAACAAAGGGGAAACACTCCACGATACACTAGACACATTGAAAGCCATGGGGGTTGAAATGGTGGTGTTGCGTCACAGTGCCAGTGGCATTCACCAACAGCTTGCCCAGTATGTAGGCGATAGTATGTCGTTAGTAAATGCAGGAGATGGACAACATGACCACCCTACGCAAGGGCTTCTTGATGTTTTCACCCTGCTTCAAGCACTAGGAAGCTTATTTGACAAAACTATTACCATTGTAGGGGATAGTCGTCACAGTAGGGTTGCCCGTGCCAATATGGCACTCCTCCCCATGTTTGGTGCAAAAGTCCGACTCGTCGCACCTGAGACATTATTACCTCTACATGCCCAAGAAAGTTTTAAGCTAGACAAAGTAACGACAAACCTTGCAGAAGGGTTGGAGGGTGCCGACGCTGTGATGTGCTTACGCTTACAAAAAGAACGCATGGAAGCCTCTGTTTCGGGATCTTTGGGGGGATATGTAAGCCAGTATCGGGTCGATGAAGCACGCCTTAAAGCACACTGTCAACCTCACGTGAAAGTCTTACACCCTGGTCCTGTTAACCGTGATGTTGAGCTGACAAGCGCCTTGATGGATCACCCTGACTATAGCCTTCTTCAACAGCAGGTTCATAATGGCGTACTGATTCGTATGGCAGTTTTAAGTAAACTTTTTAAGCAACGTTATACCCTTTCATCCTCGTTTTAGCGATACCCTTTTTAGCGATCGCAAATGACGTTAGCTCTTATGTGTAACGCTTTAATATAAACCTTCAGTATTCTTCTTCATTGAGCAGTCTATAGGGAATCTTTTATCATGACCCACACCCCCAGTTTGTCTTCTTTGGCATCTCATCCTTACCCACAAAGTACCTACCCCGCAAAGCATACAGGAAAACTGCTTTTAAAAGGCGGCAGAGTACTTAACCCTCGTACAGGTATGGATGCCCTCATGGATGTCTTAGTTGTAGAGGGACGGGTACAACAAATAGCACCTCATATCTCTGAAACGGTGCTAGACATAGCCACGGATACCATCGTATATTTAAAACCTCATCATTGGGTTACCCCTGGCCTGATTGATATTCATGTTCACTTCAGAGAGCCAGGACAAACCCATAAAGAGGATGTTGCCAGCGGGTCTCTTGCCGCTGCTGCAGGTGGATTTACATCAGTCGTGATGATGGCAAATACACAGCCCACCCTTGATACTGTCAAAACGATTCAAGCCTTACAAGCTAGAACATCTCAAGTCAGTCATATCCGTTCTTTTATGGCAGGAGCCATTACCGAAGGACTTGCAGGACAAAAAAATACCGATTTTCAGGCACTACATCAAGCGGGAGTCGTGGCGTTTAGCGATGATGGCAAAGGGGTACCTCAAGCTGATTTAATGCTTGCCATGCTCCGTTATAGTAAAACGCATAACGTGCCTGTGATTGCCCATGCCGAAGATAGTTGTTTAAGTTGTGGAGGATGTATGAATGAAAGCCCCAGCGCTTCGCGCTTAGGGTTAAAGGGAATACCTACCCTCAGTGAGTCCTTGATGGTTGCACGGGATATTGAGCTTGCACGTGTCACAGGGGGATGGCTGCATGTCACTCATATATCAAGTGCTGAAACAGTCGCCATGATTCGTAAAGCCAAAGCAGAAGGCATAAGAGTTTCGGCAGATGTGACCCCCCATCATTTGGTGTGGGTTGACCAAAGCATTGAAGCACATCCCTATGATACAGACTTTAAAATGAACCCTCCTCTGAGAAGTGAAGCTGACCGTCAAGCACTGATTGAAGGGGTGTTAGATGGTACCATTGATTGTATTGCCACAGACCATGCCCCTCATGGCAAAGATGAAAAAGCCCTTCCCTTTGCCGAGGCTCCCTTTGGTGTGGTGGGACTAGAAACGGCCGTTGGCGTGATGCTGACGCATTTTTTCCATAACCAACGCTTAAAAGCCCTTGATATCATTAGGCTCATGAGTAGCTTCCCCGCAAGTCTACTACCCACACTCCCCTTAGGACAGTTACAAGAAGGGATGCCCTCTGATATCACCATTCTTGATTCTGAAGCCTCTTGGACTGTAGACCCTGCAACCTTTTACAGTAAAGGGAAAAACACGCCTTTCAAGGGCATCACGTTAAAAGGAAAGCCTTTCATGACACTCATAGAAGGGGTATGCCGTTTTGGAGAAGCACATCTCTCCAAGCTTCACCCTGAGGCTTTCCTTCCATGTGAAGCATCTCCTCATGACCTACAAACAAGCAATGAAACGGATGCTGTGCCTACATCCTTACTTCACTCGTAGTGCTTTTCTCCAAGCCATACGTCAGTGACATACATAATCTCACACGCACCACCTCCTGAATCCTCACGAGTGGTACTACTTGCGAGGGTATAGGGAGCCTGCCCATGACGCTTCACATGGACATCCACCAAATACCCCTTAAAATACACATGCGTATAGGGGCGTAACCCCTGCAATACACGACGAATAGTCTCATTCGCAGGAATAAGATGATGATTAGAAGAATGAACCTTCAATGTTTCACCATTGTAGGGGCTGGCACCATCCCATTGGTAGTAATACCAACGGTCACGTTGCCATACTTGAATATGTGCCTTTGCTTCTTCTGTCCAAGGAATACCCCAAACCAGTGCCACATCCACAGGAATAATGCTCGTTAAAGGGTCTCCAGCAGAAAGCAATCGCTCAAGCCAAGTATCATAGGGCTTGAAGCTCAGTATGTTTGCATCCACCTCATACGCTGCTTTAGCAGTGATGACCACCTCAGGCGTTAAGGGTTTAATAAAGTAAGGTTTCGATACCATACGTTGAAGTGGCATAGGAAGCGCTTTGGGTAGCGTGTCCAAGGTATAATGTGGTGCAGATGGACGTAAACAGACCCATAGCAACAAGGCAAAACCAATCACGATACCCCATTGCACAAGAGAAAGCTTAAGTAACGCATGGCGTAAAGACCCTCTGCTCACTGCAACCATCAAAGGCACATCCTCTGTATTCGAGGATAACCCTAAGGGTGAAACATCATCAACCGTAGCAATAGCAATCAAACGACGTTGTGTCACTGTCATCACAGGAGTCTCGGCAGA
>JBJTUH010000044.1:0-2501 GCA_046080605.1 Vampirovibrionales bacterium | reverse complement strand
TGCCATTAACAGCACTACGGGTGTGGTGACTGTGGCAAACAGTAGCCTTCTTGATTTTGAAACCAACACGACCCACTCCATCACGGTTCGAGTCACAGATGCAGGCGGACTCACCCGTGACCTTACCCAAGCCATTACTGTCACCAACGTGAACGAAGCACCCAATGCCCTTACGCTTGCAAGTGGGGGTAGCATTGCGGAAAATAGTGCCAATGGTACCACCGTTGCCACCTTCGCAGGGACTGACCCCGACACTGGAGATAGTGCTACCCTCACCTATAGCCTTACCGATAACGCAGGTGGCAGATTCGCCATTAATAGCTCTACGGGTGTGGTGACTGTCGCAAACAGTAGCCTTCTTGACTTTGAAACCAACACCACGCACAACATCACCGTTCGTGTCACGGATGCGGGCGGGCTTACTCGTGACCTCACCCAAGCCATTACTGTGACCAACCAAAATGAAACACCCTATAGCCTTACGGGAAGTGGAACCGTTCAGGAAAACAGTGCCAATGGTACCGTGGTAGGTACCTTTACAGGACTCGACTACGACAACCCCGACACCTTGACCTATACCCTCACCGACAATGCAGGCGGACGCTTTGCCATTAACAGCACTACGGGTGTGGTCACTGTGGCAGATAGTAGCCTTCTTGACTTTGAAAGTGCGACCACGCACAACATCACTGTTCGAGTCACCGACGCTGGCGGGCTGACTCGTGACCTTACCCAAGCCATTACTGTCACTAACGTAAATGAAGCACCCAATGGGTTATTTACATTTACTACAGGGGCAGACCTTATAACTAACGGTAGTTTTGAATCTTATGGTACTGGCTGGACAACGTCAGGTAATGTAGGCTTTTCTGGTTCACAAGGCACTTTTCAAGGAAGCCTAGCAGCATTATTTAGTGGTGGTGACTCTGCAAATAATGGCATTATTAGCCAAAATATTGCCACAACTAATGGATCTTCCTATCGTCTCGATTTTAGATATGGTGCCTTTGGATATGCAGGGGCTCCTCAAGCTTTAAGAGTTCAAGTTATTTCAAACGGAACGACTGTTATCAATCAAGTATTGAATACAAATGCAATTACAAGTTGGAGTGCATCTTGGTTACAACAAACACTTAATTTTACAGCACTAGGCACCACCACACAGGTTATTTTCTCAGATGCTTCGAGTGTTACCAATGGTGTTGATTTACTACTAGATGCTATCTCAGTTCGAGAATTAATTCCTACTACACCAACAGTACTGACTCTATTAGAAAACAGTGCCAATGGTACTACCGTTGCCACCTTCGCAGGGACTGACCCCGACACTGGAGATAGTGCTACCCTCACCTATAGCCTTACCAATAATGCAGGTGGACGTTTCGCCATTAACTCCTCTACGGGTATTGTGACTGTCGCAAATAGTAGTTTACTGGATTTTGAAACCAACACGACCCACAACATCACCGTTCGAGTGACGGATGCGGGCGGACTCACCCGTGACCTTACCCAAGCCATTACTGTCACCAACGTGAACGAAGCTCCCAATGCCCTTACGCTTGCAAGTGGGGGTAGCATTGCCGAAAATAGCGTTATTTCTGGATTTAATACCCAAGGTGTCGTTGTTGGAACATTCTCAGCCTCTGACCTCGACGCTGGTAGTAGTTTAACCTACTCACTCGTGACGAACCCTAACAACCGTTTTTATATTGATCCTTCTACAGGGGTTCTCACTGTCAGTGGCTTCGATGTTTTAAACTTTGAAACCAACCCCACGTATAACATCACTGTTCGAGTAACTGACCAGTTTGGACTCTTCAGAGACCTCAACCAAACTATTTCCCTTACCGATGTCAATGAAGCTCCCTACCTTACACAAGCGGGCATCAGCTATCTTTCTGACTTAACACCAAGTGCGGTAAGTGGTTTAGAGAGTAATCCCATAAGCTCCATCACGAACGACCAAGGCTATTCCAGTAGCATTCTTATGAATGGCGTTAATTATAGTAAAGGAATAGGCACCCATCCTGTTAATGGAGGGGCTTGGGGTGGTGCAAGCTATGCCATTGGTGGGGCGGATGTATTCAGAGCCATTGTAGGCGGAAATCGTGGTAATGGCTCATTTACAGTAAGAGTCCTTGTAGATGGTGTAGTACAATACACCAGCACTCTCATTACAGGTAGCACCACACCCTTTGAAGTTGTTGTTCCTACAAACGGAGGAACAACCCTACGCTTAGAAGTCAATGATGGTGGGAACAGTAATGCTTCAGACCATGCCGTTTGGGCAGATGCTCGTTTAGTAACCTATCCTAGCCTTGCTGAAAATAGTGCCAATGGTACCGCCGTGACCACCTTTGCGGGTGTTGACCCTGACGCTGGACAAACGGCTGGTCTTACCTATACCCTTACTGATAACGCTGGCGGACGCTTTGCCATAAATAGCACCACAGGGGTGGTTACCGTGGCAAATAGTAGCCTCCTTGATTTTGAAAGTGCGA
>JBJTUH010000043.1:0-7114 GCA_046080605.1 Vampirovibrionales bacterium | reverse complement strand
TTCAAAATCGTTAGAAATGGTAAAAGCGACGCTAACAATCTTCTTTACCCCTCATTGGCAACAGTATCTATACTAAATCACCAACGCCACTTTTTTCAAGTGTTGAGCGTTAATGCACGCCACACGGTATTTTTTTAGTAGGCTAGTGAGCAAGCCCTAATGCACGGTAGGGAATGACCCACGGAAGCACGATCACCCATAAGATGAAAAATATGGTCATGCCTAGGGGTAGACTCTCCCCTTCCCTTTTTAAATATCTTGGTAGAGCTACCACCAAGAGCCACCCACCCTTGTAGAGTAACTGAACGAGTAATACGACACTGTAAGTGAAGGGGTTAAGCCATACGCCAAGTAATGAAATGAGTGCAATACTGCACCACAATGCCCCAACAATGCGTAGGGAAGTATAGGGAGGGTTGGCATCACTACAGCCCTGTAGCACGTGAACGGCTGAGAAAGAGGGAAACCATAGTGTGCTGATTCCTACAAAGCCAGCAACAAGCACATTCGCAAGATAAACGCTCTTAAGAAGAATACTCATGATACAAGACCTTTTCTACGAGGGCTATTGATATGCTAGTGTAGCGGTTTCTCCTCAGTAAAACTAAACCCTCGCTTTTTAAGCGAGGGTTTAATATGGCGGGGCGGACGGGACTCGAACCCGCGACCTCCTGCGTGACAGGCAGATATTCTAACCAACTGAACTACCGCCCCAGTTGGTATTATTATTAGTACCCTAAAGGCTTCTAAAAAGCAAGAGGTTTTACAAGGAGACGCTTCAATGCTTAGGTAACATGTGAGGTGGGGTAGGGTCTTCCATCTGAGATGCGATAGCACTGAGCATTGCAGGGTTTTCTAGGGTTGAGAGATCTTGTGGGAGGTGTGCTACGCTTTGCCCTTGTGCTAGGGCTTTTAGGATTCTTCGCATGACTTTTCCAGAGCGGGTTTTTGGTAAAGCGGGTACAATATAACATCGTTCAGGCTTTGCAATGGGGCTAATGACATCGCTAACCCATTGACGATAGCGTTCGGGATGACTCATGCTGGCTTGTGGGGTTTGGCTTGTTTGAGTTTTACATACCACAAATGCGATAATGGCTTCACCTTTCACAGGGTGAGGAATCCCAATGACAGCAGCTTCTGCTACCTCGGGATGACTTGCAAGGGCTGATTCTATTTCCATGGTGCCTAGACGATGTCCCGATACATTCATGACATCGTCTAAACGTCCCATCATCCAGAAGTCTCCTTCAAGATCTACTCGACAGGCATCCCCAGCAAGATAGGTGTGCGGTAGATGGGAAAAAGGGTAGTAGCTTTGACGAAAACGAAGAGTGTCTCCCCATATCCCTCGTGCCATAGAGGGCCATGGGCGTTGAATGACAAGCGTGCCTCCTTCTGCTTTAGGCTCGGTTTTAAGGGTCAGAGAGCCTGTTTCTAAATGCTTTGGAGAAAGGGCTGCCTCTGGGATGCAGGCGATTTGAATGCCGGGTAATGGTTTGCCACATGAGCCAGGCTTGAGCGATGAGATGCCCGGTAAAGGTGCCATCATATGCCCTCCTGTTTCCGTTTGCCACCATGTATCTACTACGGGGCATCTTGATTTCCCTACCCTATCGTATAACCACTGCCAAGCTTCAGGATTAATCGCTTCTCCGACGCTCCCGAGTAAGCGTAAGCTTTTCATGGCGTAGGCATCAGGTAGCGTTTCATCTAGCTTCATGAAGGCTCTGATTGCAGTGGGGGCGGTGTAGAATTGAGTGACTTCGTAGGTTTCTATACACTCAAACCAACGACTTGCATGAGGGTAATGAGGGGTGCCTTCTACGATGAGTTGCGTCATCCCTAATGCCATAGGACCATAGGCAACGTAGGTATGCCCTGTAATCCATCCAATATCTGCTGTACACCAAAATACATCTGTTTCTGCTTTCGCATCCATGACCCAAGTCATGGTTAAGATGCTCCAGAGTAAGTAGCCTGCACTACTGTGCCAAAGCCCCTTGGGTTTTCCCGTTGACCCTGAGGTGTACAAAATAAACAAGGGTTGTTCGCTAGGGAATGCTTTATAGTGGTGGGATAAGGGTGTTTCTTGTCCAAGTGTCAAAAATGTTTCCCATGTCATGTCTCGTCCATTGGTTTGAGGGTAGGAGTCATGCGTACGTGGGTAGATGATCACCCGTGGCACGTCATGTCCTTGGGTGTGTGCTAAAGCAAGGGCTTCATCGACAATCGTTTTCAATGAGGAGGCTTTCCCTTGCCGACATTGCACGTTGGCAGTGACTACTAAGGATGCTTGGGTATCTATGATTCTGTCTGCTAAACTTTGTGCTGAGAACCCTGCGAATACCACCGTGTGAATGAGTCCTTCTTTGGCACAGGCGTGCATCATGGCAATGGCTTCAATACAGGTAGGCATGTAGAGTACGACTCTTTCACCTGTTTCAAGACCACATGCGTTAAGTCCTTGCGCTAAAGTTTTTACAAGGGTGTCAAAGTCTTGATACGTGATGTGTCGTTTGTCGCCATCTTCTCCCTGCCAATAGAATGCAATTTTATCAGGTGTGTTTTGGGCATGGCGTGCCACACAATGCCAATAAATGCTTAATGTCCCTTCTAAAAACCATTCATGTGTTGGGGCTTGTGTGAGGGGGTCTAAGCGTGTGTTGTAAGTTTGAGTAAATGGCGTTTCCCAGTCAAGCGTAGTCTCTGCCAAGTATTTCCAGAAGCCTTCATAGTCTTCTGAGGCGGCTGTATAGAGTGCTTGTGCTTTTTCTTTTGTCAGGTTTGCGCTACATTGCCATGTGGCAGAGGGGTGCATGCGTTCGTCTTTGTCTTGAGGGTGTGAGTTGATGGCAAGCATCATGCGCTGGTTTCCTTTTTATTTCACAGGTTTGTCGATAGCCTTTATCAAGCATAAGAGGCTGAGCCACCATAAAACAATAGTATTTAAATAACACTATCGGGCTAAACGCCTACCTTATCACTTTTTCTGGGCTTTTGTATAGGGTCTGTGCCAAGGCTTCTTTGCTGACAAGGGATGTGTGACAATGCTATACTTGACCCAGTGGATCAGGAGGCTTGGGCTGCTTAAAGCACTGGCGAGTATGTGTGTTAAGGTCTTGTTTGCTTCGAGGTGGTAAGACGTTTGTTTAAGCGGTTCTTTCTTGCGAGTGTTAGGGTGTGTGCGAAGGGGTTACACTCGAAAAATCATGTGGCGGTCTCACGTCCCGGGGGAAGGTTTCATTTGGTGGTCTTACCTCGGTTTTTAGGAGATGGTATTCTTGCATGTAGCTTAATTGAAGCCCTTTTAAACGGATTGCCTGATACGACCTCTTTGGTGGTCGTCCTGCCAAGAGCTTTGCACTCTTGGGTGCAGAAGTTGTTTGTGACTTCTCGCTTAGTGTTGTGGGATGCCCATGGTGTGAAGGGTAAACAGTGGATATCTGCATTAGAAGGTATTAGCACCCAGTGTGAAATGGCGTATGTATTTCGGCGGAGTTTTTCGGAGCCTCTGTGGCTTGCGATGGCGGGTGTGAAGCATCGTGCAGGCTTTGCTTGGCAACGTTTCCCTTGGGGATATTGCCCTACCTCGTTGGCACTTACCCATGCTGTGGCGTATCATCCGTATCATCGTCACAAACATGAATTACACCATTGGCAAGCCTTAGTACAAAAAGCGTACCCACCGCTTCAGGCTTTTTTAGAGGCGCATCCTTTAGGGTTTGAAGGCTTGCATCAAAGATTTTTAGGGATTCAGCCTTTTCTGACCCCTGAGCATTTTAGTCGATGGGGTCTTACACCTGCCATGGCAGGTGATATTCATAAGCCTTTGATTGTCATTCACTGGGCAACGGCTTCTAAGGTTAAGCAAAGAGACCCTTTGGAGCTTTTACCCTTTTTGTTGCAGCGTTTAAAACAGGTTCCTTCTAGGGTGTTGTTGAGTGGAAGCCCTGCGGATGAACCCCTGTATGCACCACTGGTAGCGTCATTACGAACGCATGGCTATACAGACGATGTGGTGGCTGTTGTGGCAGGGAAAACGCTTTGGGAAGATATGCCCTTGTTGCTGTTGTTGGCACAGGAGTTATGGTCGTTAGACTCTGCGACGGTTCATGTGGCGGCACTTTTAGGAGCTCCTCGTGTGGTTCGAGTGGTTTATGCGGGTGAAGTGGCGGGTAGCTTTCCAGAACGTTGGGGTATTTTACCTACGTCAAACGTTCTTTTTAAATCAGGCTTTACGCTGCCTGAGATGTTGAGTCTTTAGACGCTTTTGTTAGGGCAGGGTGTACTCTCTTTTAGAGGAGCATGTTTAAGGGTCAGGAGGTCTGCTTTTACGCCATGAGGGTCTTTGATGCCGAGAAGAGCCATCCCGCCAGAACGTGTTGTGATAAACAAAGAGCCTGTTTCCAAAGGCTGCTCATCAGGGATTTGTATCAGTGTAACCTCAAGGATATTGCGAATAGGAATATCTGCCTGATAGTCTCCCCAAAAGGTTGAGTGGTAGCTTACATGCGTTGGATAGATTTTGTAGAGGGTTCGTTTGAGGTACCGTAGTAATAGGGTATCAAAACAAAACCAGAGTATGATAAAGAGTGTGCCTATGATGCCAATAAACCAAGCTTCGTCATGGGTTTGTGTGACTCGATGGGTGAGGATGAGAGGGACAACAAAAAAGATACTTTGACTGAACACAAAAAGAAAAATGCCAAAGAAGACACTGAAAACACAGAAGAGGTTCAGAGGGGTGCTGTGTGTGTGTTGTTCACGGAACATCCTTTTCAGAGGGGTACCATAAAGATAGCACCCTTAGGCGTGTTTTTTGGAAAACCATGCAAAGGGTGCTAACGATTGTTTCACAGGATAGAGGCTTACTGTATTGGCTTAGCCTTCACTGCGACAGGCACTAAAACGATAGAGTGCTTTTGCCATCAAACGTTTTTCGAACCAATATTCTACAAATAAAGGTCCTGCAAGTTCTCCGTTGGCTTGAAGTACCAATAAAGAGGTTTCACGACGCTCCCAATGAGGGTTATTATCATAATGATACTGTGTCGTGAGCATTAAGGCATTGCCGAACTGTTGGACTAAAGGTCCTGCTTCCAATACGACGGTTCTTTCACGGCGAGCGTCCATTTGAATCCCTACTTCATCAAATAAAACTTCTTGAAGTACGACGCACTCTTGCCATACGCCATAGAAGGTTTCAAGACTAGGTTGGCTAAGGGTTTGAAGAGCAGTTTCTAACAGCTCTGCATGTGCCTGCCACTCATAGGCATGTTTTTCTATGGTGTCTTTTACTTTGCGGGTTTCAATCAGATCCTTCTGTAAGCGAGCTTTGTCTTCAAGAAGTTTCATAATATCACCTTCTTTGGACTTTTCTTTTGCCTGCTGAAGTGCTACTTCTAGTGTCTCAAGCTTACTTGTGAAGGCTTCATTGGTTTGAAATAAATGGCTATTGCGCTTTTCTGACTCAATGAGGCGTTCTTGCAGCAACTTACATTCTTGTTGTAAATGTTCGATGGTTTCTTGTGTACTGACAAGCTGAGGGAGTGTGGTATGTGGGGTAGTGGTCGTCGAAACGGCTTGAGTGTACTGTGTAGAAGTGGTTTGCACACATCGTTGTCCAAGACGAATGGCATCTTCGGGAATGGTCTCTGGAGACGGGGAAGGCTTACGTGCAATAGGTTTTGGTATCATGTCATGGCTGATACTTGGCAGTGCTTCAGCCATTGGCACTGAACTGACAGGGGTGGTTGCCTCATCGAGTTGTGCATGGTGTTGTGCTACATAGTGTTTTAAAGAGGTTTGAGGAGGCGAAACAGCAGTCGTTTCTCCAGCGAATAAGGCTTCTCGAATATTTTCTAGGGTACGTCCCTGTTGAAGTAATTTTCTAACTGCTCTGAAAATACGCAAATGTTCCGTTGTATAGCGTTTATAACCTTGGGGGTCTACGGGAATGTTTAGACCAAAAAAGTTTGCCCAAGTTGATAATGCTTCAGAGTCAAAGTCTTCATCTTGTGTGGGGTCTTGAGTCGTAAAACTAGGGGTGTGCGAGGACATTGAGAGGGTTTCTTTTACGGGTTGTGGTGTTTCAAGAAGTTCAGTAATCCACGTATGAGGTTTCAGTGAGTCTCCTTGAGGCGTTGGAGTTACTGTGGTTTCTGAAGATACGACAGCAGTAGACATTTCAGAGATATCACTGATGAGAGAAGTCATAAAGGAAGCATTCATACTGAGGCTCGTTCCAAATCATATCAACACACAATCAACACAGAGTCGTACACCTTGATCGCACATGTAAAGGCTTTATGCTGTCTTCAAACGCAATGAAGCACGAATAAGCAAATAGCACCCTTGAGAGAAAAGCTAGGATTTTTGTATCGTCGGACGTAAAATAACAAAAGAAGTATCTGCATGGTTTAAGAGCCAAACTCAATGCGATGATCTTTAGCCACACACCATACTCAACTAGTGTAAAAGTGTCTGGATGGTTTAGGAGCTTGTCGTTGAAAAAGCTCCTCTACTTAGAGGAGCGTCTTGAGCGTTCTTGTGATTTATTAACATCGTTTGGGTTGCCTTGTGCTTTATGAAGGAGTGTTCCTTGTGTATCAACGTCAAGATGATCGTCGTTATCAGCAGCTTCGCCCGATAGAAGTCACCCGTGGGTATACGCAGTATGCGCCGGGGTCTATTCTATTAAAAATGGGAAATACCCATGTTTTGGCAACCGCAACGATTGAAAACCGTGTCCCTCGACATTTGATGGGTCCTAATAATGAAGTGAAAAGTGGTTGGGTTACTGCAGAGTATGCACTTTTGCCGAGTGCTACCCATACACGTAATGCTCGTGAGAGACAGAAACTTTCTGGGCGGACTGCCGAGATTCAGCGACTGATAGGAAGAAGTTTAAGAGCCTGTATTGATTTGGAGCAGTTAGGGCAGCATACCATCACGATTGATGCAGATGTGATTCAGGCCGATGGCGGCACACGGTGTGCCTCTATTACCGCAGGGTTTTTGGCGCTCCATGATGCGGTTGGGTATTTACTCAAAGAAAAAGCACTGAAACGCTCTCCGATTCTTTATCCGATTGCTGCGTTAAGTGTCGGGG
>JBJTUH010000042.1:0-17804 GCA_046080605.1 Vampirovibrionales bacterium | reverse complement strand
AGCTTGTTGCAGAATCTGATACTGGGTGAGTTGTGTGCTTTCTCTTGACACATCCACATTACGGATACGAGCCTCAGAAGAGCCCACGTTTTCATAGTTGATTTGTAGGTTGTTTAACGCCCCTTGCAGACGGTTGCTTAATGCCCCAATAAAGGAACGACGCTGGTTCACGGTGGTAATGGCAGTATCCAGTAAACCAATCGTGGTGAGCGCCGAAGCGTTGGTACCGACGGTTAAGTTAGCTGATGCGACCGAAAGAGCTGCGGCATCCACGTCACCAAAGGGGTTGGTACCCGCAGCCGTGGCAAGGTTAATGACATCGTTAGTGGCGGTTGAGCCTGGTCCGAGTTGGATGTAAAAGTTCGTCTGAGACCCGTTTAATAAACTAATCCCATTAAAAGAGGTAGAGTCAGAAATACGGGTAATGTCCTGTTGAAGTTGCAGCAACTCGTCCATAATGGCGGTACGCTGGTTACTACCGAGGGTATCATTCGCTGCTTGAACAGAGAGTTCCCGCATCCGTTGTAGGTTTTCCGTAATTTGTCCTAAGGCACCATCGGCGATGTTAAGCACATTGATACCATCTTGCGTATTGTCTTGAGCCTTGAGGTTACCTCGTAGGGTAGAGCGTAACCGCTCTGAAATCTGTAAGCCTGCTGCGTCATCAGAAGCACTATTAATGCGAAATCCTGATGAAAGCCTTTGTTGGGTTCTGGCATACATTTCAGAAATATTACCAACATTCCTTTGGGCGCCTAATGCACTCTGGTTAAAATTGACGTAAAGTGCCATCATTATAGGGTATCCTTACCTGTTATGAAGCTTCCAATATCACACACATGTTATCCATCACAACGTCATCACAAACGCTTTACCACGGGGGCGTATTAACCACCATTTCTTAATAAGCTCAAAGCTGCTTGGGGGGTTTGATTGGCTTGAGAGAGCATACTTAACCCAGCCTGTTGCAGAATCTGATACTGGGTGAGCTGCGTGCTTTCTCTTGACACATCCACATTACGGATACGAGCCTCAGAAGAGCCCACGTTTTCATAGTTGATTTGTAGGTTGTTTAACGCCCCTTGCAGACGGTTGGTTAATGCCCCAATAAAGGAACGACGCTGGTTCACGGTGGTAATGGCAGTATCCAGTAACCCACTGGTGGTTAAGGAGGAAGCGTTGGTACCTACGGTTAAGTTAGCTGATGCGACCGAAAGAGCTGCGGCATCCACGTCACCAAAGGGGTTGGTACCCGCAGCCGTGGCAAGGTTAATGACATCGTTGGTGGCGGTTGAGCCTGGTCCAAGTTGGATGTAAAAGTTTGTTTGGGTCCCATTGAGTAAACTGACCCCGTTAAAAGAGGTAGAGTCAGAAATACGGGTAATGTCCTGTTGAAGTTGCAGCAACTCGTCCATAATGGCGGTACGCTGGTTACTACCGAGGGTATCATTCGCTGCTTGAACGGTGAGTTCCCGCATCCGTTGGAGATTCTCTGTAATTTGTCCTAAGGCACCATCTGTGATATTAAGCACGTTAATACCATCTTGCGTATTGTCCTGAGCCTTGAGGTTGCCTCGTAGGGTAGAGCGTAACCGTTCTGAAATTTGCAATCCTGCTGCATCATCAGAGGCATTGTTAATACGGAACCCTGAAGAAAGTCTTTGTTGCGTCTTGGCGTACATATCGCCAATATTACTCACATTACGTTGGGCACCTAATGCACTGGCATTAAAATTAACGTATAGCATCATGGGGGTGGATCTCCTTATCCTACAAGTAAAGACACAAGCACTCGTGTAACCATGCCGTTGTTCATCCTGAACCACGCCACGCTACCGCCCAACACCTTGAGGTATCATCCTGAACACAAGGTGCTTTTATGTTTCATACATACCAAGCTAGCCACAGACCCTTCCGTTGACGTATTGTCTCTATCCTTGAGGCAATAAGAAAAACTTTAAGGTGTAAAAGGGAGTCTACTTCACGTAAGGCAAGGAAGCTTAGCCTTATCAGGGGGGAAGCTTTGGTATCTTGCCTGTATGACGTATCCTCATGAAATCCTTTACACCTTAAAGTTAGGAATAAAGGGCTAGGTCCGCCACCCAATGGTTGACTAACATTTCGCTAGAACCCTCTTCTGCAAGAGGCTTCTGTTGAAATCCTCCTGAGTTGGCTGACATCCTTGGTATCGTTAAAACCGATGCAAAGTTTATAAAAACATTTTTATTTGTTACAAAGCGTATTATTTTGTTACAAGTGAAGGAGGTTCGGTTTTTGGAGAGCGTCTGTGGTAGAGCCTTGAAATGCTTGCATACAAGGCGTTTTATCTTTTTAGCATCTCTGTTATCTCGCCAGCTATGACCGTGATTTGTAACAAAAAGAACGCATGGTGTAGGTCTCGTTATGCTATAATTAGAGGAGTCTTCTTCTTGTTGCCTGTCTTCTCTGGTGTATGAAAGCTCTTTTTCAGGATGTCTCTTCTTCCTCAAACCTGTGCCGTGTATATTGCAGAAAGTGAGTCTATCACGCTACACGGAAGCCCCTATTATAACTTAACCCTTGTGCCTGTTGAGGCACCGACGCAACGCATGCGTATTCGGGTAAACCCTGAAGCTTTTTATAGCAACCCTCAAGTGGGTGATTTGGTGGAAGTAAGCTTGCTGATGGGGCAAGTGATGGGGGCCACAAAAACAGGACATCTGGCACCAAAAGCCCCAGCAACAGCCGATGCGTCTTCTTCTTCCTCTGCTATCTAACAGCAAGTACCTTATGGGTTTGAGGAATAACCCGAACCTCTTTAAACCCTGCCTTCAGCCATAGGGCTTGATGTTGGAACATGGTTTGCTGCGACGCTTTGAGTCGAAAGGGTGCATCAAGTGCCGTTTCGGGTTGTAGGATAATGGGCGTTTCATAGGCTTGTGTACGTGTACTTGCCGCCTTGAGCAGGACTTCTTGAGCAAGACGCATTTCTTCCTCAGAGGTATGGTCATTAAAGATGAGTTTGACAAAAATGGTCGGAATCACGGGGTACGCAAGACGTAGTGTTTCTTGGTGGGCTTGAAAGAGTGCAGGTTCCTGTGTCGCAGAAGGGAGCTTAATATCGGCTGCCAAAATATCGCACGCATGTAGGACATTGCTTAAAAACTCAGGCTGGCTTGCACTGGTTTCTAAGTAGGTTTTCATTCCCAGTTGTTGTACTTCGGGCATCAGGACACTCAGGGCTTTATGGTACAGTAAGGGTTCGCCGCCTGTGAAGCTGACACTGTGATGGGGTAAGGCTTGGTGGATGGTTTTAAGATGCTCAAAAACGAGGTGCATACTGATGGGGTTGGCATGAAGGGTACGGTCAAGCTCTAATGAGGTATGAGAGACTTCATCAGGGAGCGGTGCAAAATGGGCTTCTCCTGTGGGGGTGTGCATGGGGGTATCACAGTAGGCACACTTTAAATGACAGTGAGCAAATCGTACAAAAAGCTGTCTTAACCCTATAAAAGGACCTTCGCCTTGGGTGGAGGAAAACACTTCCTGAACAGGTGCGTGGGTGGTGTGTAGAAGAGTCATTGGATGAACGAGGGGCTATCTAGTATGAGAATGAAAGAGAGCAATGCCTATGGTAGGATAATATCACCATAACAGTGTTAGCCTTTAGTATAAACAAAAGATATGACAATCTCGACTTCCTTTGATGCCTTGAGTCCGAAGGTACTTCGTACGTGGGCGAAACAGCAGCGTACCCCTACCGTGATGGCATCCTTTCCGCATAACACGCTTTGCCAGTATATCACCCGCTTGCCGTTTTTCCAGAAGGCTCAGAGTGTCTTGGCGTTTTATCCTATGCCTGATGAACTTTCACTTGAGGGTGCTTGGCAGGAGCGTCCTCAGGGGCAACGGTGGTTTTTCCCTAAGCTGGTTGAGAAGGCTGATGTACTTTCTTCACCCGCCATGGCTTTTTTAGAGAAACCTTCTCAAGACCCCTCCTTTCAGGTCGTTCAGCAACTTACCGTACATCCTCAATTTACCACGCTACAGGAGCCTATTGAGACTCTTGAAAGGGTGGCATTTGAACCGTTGCTCCAAGAGGAACGGTTTTTACCGACGTGTTTGGTGTGTGTGCCAGGGCTGATATTTGGCGTATTACCTGAGGCAACGTCTCAGCCGAGTCAGTACGTACGCATGGGACGAGGGAGAGGGTATTATGACCGTTATTTGGCTTGGTTACAGCAGAGGTACCGTCAGTGTCGTGAACGTTTGTTGCTTGTGGGGGTGAGTCCTCAAGTGACGGTGCCAGAGGCACACACGACACATTATATCAGCTTACTGGCACAGCAACAGCCATGGGATATACCCTTAGAAGCACTGGTGACAGAGCGAGGCTACCACGGACGTACGACCTGATACGGGAGGCTAAGTGTCTTCGGAAGCGAACGTCTCATGGGTTAAGGGGAACGTCAAGGTCGTGAAAAAGCGGTACAGGGGGATACTTGTTTCTAGGGTGTCTTGAGACACTGCTTCAATGTGTCTTTCTAACGTACCGTTTAATAAGTGCATCAGTCCTTGACAGATATACAGCCCTAAGCCACTCCCCGTTAAATGGTTTCTTTGCGTTTCTATGACTGCCCGTTGAAACTTTTCTCCGAGTAAGGGTGCCATTTCGGGTTTAAGCGTGCGGGTTAAGTTGCTCATAGCGACACGTAAGCAAGTGTCTTCTCCGAACTCGACCTTGAACGTGATACGAATGGCTTCAGAGGTATCACGGTACTTGCAGGCGTTATCCAGTAAGTTGACAAAAATCTGTTCCAGTCGTTCGGGGTCGGACCATAGTAGCGGAAGGTGTGTTTCGGCGGTATCGTAAGTGATGCAAAACGCCTGTTCGGGGTCTAGGCTATGACGCAGAGCAACGTCTTGGACACAACTTTGTAAGAGTTCCGCCACATTGACCCACTCCTTCATGAGGGTCAGCTGTCCTTGTTCAATGGCAGGCACCGTCAGTAAGTCTGAGACGAGGCGTTCAAGTCGTACCACTTGACGTTTCATCGTTGTAAGTTGTTGGAGGGTTTCGGGTATAAGTACGTTTGGTAAACCTTCCTCGGAGGACGCTGTGGTGAGAGGGACGGCTTTGGCTTTCCGTTGCATGGCACCTATACATCCCCGTAAAACCATCAAAGGCGTGCGTAATTCATGACTCACCATATCAATTAAGTCAGACCGAAAGCGATCCATTTGGCGTAACTGGTCTAAGGTGGAGCGGGTTTGTTTCCAGCTTAAGGAGAGGCGATACGCCATGCGGTTAAACTCTCGAGAAAGATACCTAATTTCAAAGGGCGTGAGCGGATGTACCATTAAGAATACACGACGGCTATAATGACCTCGTGACACCCCTTTAATGCCTCGGATAAGTTGTTGGAAGTTCCGAATAAGGCTATACAAGTAAACGCTTACCAAGATACCTGCAAGAAGGATTTGCCCCAGAAAAATGGCAGTGCTTTGACGTTGTGCTCGTTTCCAATATTGTTCTGAAATCTCAAAGGGTGATAGTATCAATAGCCCCCAAGGGTCATCGCCTGCAAGTTTGAGCATCACGGCATCATTGAGGGTTTCTGTGGTGTCTTCCTGTGAGGACGTGGCGTTCAAAAAAGAAAGCTGAGGTAAAAAAGAGGACGTATGCCGAGCAAAAGGGAGGGTAGCGTCTCCTCTTACTGCCACGGAAATGACTTCGGGTACCCCAGGGAGGGCTTCAAAGAAGTGTGAAAGGTCATTTAAGTCCAGTTGATACCCTTCCCAGTGGCGTTGGGTACCATCTGCCATGAGGATGCCCTCTTCATTAAACACCATGATATTAGAACGAAAAACCGTGCCTAATACCCCTGAGGGTTGGAAAAACTTAAAAGGTTTCCACGTGATACGACATCCTGCACCCTGTGACCCTCCTGATGTGCGCTGATACCGCATGAGCAGATAGGGGGTTTGTACTTGAGCGGTCTCAAGTTGTTGCAGGGTATGAGCCCACATGACTAACTGTTCCAGGGGGGCAAGTGAGCTGGTGTGTGTGACATGTTGCCATACCTGAAACACAGGGTAGTGTTGTAAAACACGAAACGTTTGTAATAAGCCTTCTTTTTGTATGGGTTTTAAGGTGGCGAGTTGCTGAGGGTTGAGCGTCGTGACCCATACAGGTAAAGGAACCCGTGAACGCATGCGTTCAATGGGATAGACAAAGGCGTTGGGCATGAGTTGCCAGCTGACACGTTTGTAAGGCGACTGCGTACAACTTTGGTACGCATGGGTTAAAAAGGAAGGATGGGTTAAACTGACAAAAGGAGTGGTTTGAGTGTCTCGGACTTGCGTGCCTTGGGTAGCAAGCTGTAGTGCAAGGTCTGATAAGAACTCGTCGTGTAGGGTTGAGGCAGCGACCAGTTTCTTAGGCGGTTTGGGTAGATGATGCCACTGCACAAACCCTGAGAATACTTCCTGTGTCATGAGTGCAAGAGACTCTTGCACAGGCACAGAGGAGGGTTCTGGGGTGCTTGGCTGAGGCGGTTGCTTTGAGGGGTTTCCTACACCAAAGCCTTTGATGGGGCGATACGGTAGGGTGACGCTTGGGGTTAAACGGTTTGCCTGTTTATAAATATCGGTGAGTAAGAGTTGTTCAGTACGGAGAATGCTTGAAAAATCTCGAAAAATAGAAACAGCAGTCTGGGCGGACAGGTCTCTAAACTCTTTTTGAAGGGCTTTATCATGAATATGGAACAGCCAAGCTTGAATGATGAGAAGAGGGGTCACAATGCCGAAAATAAAAAACAGTCCAATTTGCTGCCATAAACGAATGCGCCCTAAACGATAAAATAATTGTTTTTGCACACTACGCTTACGCCGAAAAGCACGCCAAGAGGTTTGTTTCATGGAACGGGCAACGGAAAGCATCCCCCATTTACGAACATGGTGGAAAGAAAGTTTCAAACGACTTAATGTTTTAAAAGCAATTTTTAGAAGGAGCATCGCTCTTTGGGAACTTTCTTGTTCATACCCATCGTGTCTCTGGTGCTATCGTTCAAGGGCATGATTGAGACAGGGTTTAGGTGGATGTTAGCGTTTTAACGAGATATCAGTTTAGCTATCTAGGGGTGTTAGAAGATAGTCTAGCACATGATAGTATACTTGCGTGCGTTGGTGTTCCAAAAGCTGTAGCCAAAAATAGCGTTCTTTATCGGTGAAGCGGGTCATGAGTTTAAGAGGATTTTCTGACAGGGCATCTTGCGGAATCCCTGTATACTCTTTGATATGGCGTAGGGCTTGCTTCAGGTGAAGGTCTAAGCTTGGTTTAGGTGCCTGTAGAGGAAGCTGTTTGAGGAGTTCAGCGACCCAAACCGCACGTTCAGAGTGTGTATGACCGTACAGACATCGTGAGGCTGCTTCTCGGGTTTCAAACGCATGGTAGCTCCAAGGCTTAATGGCACCTTGAGGTGTGAGTCCTTCGCAGTCGGTTGTATCGACAGACAGGGATTTTGAGGTGGTCGCCCAGTCATCGCACAGTGTTTCATAGCTCTGGCGTGTAGCAGTTTCTCCGAGGGTGTCAAACCATAGACTGTGATTGAGCCAAGGACTGACTTGGGTGAGATGTGCCAGACGGATACACCGAGAACTTGCCCACTGTAAGGGTGATTCGTGTAGGGGAGGATGAGGGGTATCTTGTGCTTGACGATGAGGGGCTGCCCACCGACCACGATACACGAAAGGCATATCCACCCGAGAAACATGCAGCGGTAAGTGGGCAAGGTAGCTTTTTATCCAAGCAAGCATCCCTTCCTCAAGCACTTCGCCCTCTTTGAGCAGCACGATCCAATGATGGGTATCAGCACTAGGGTTTAATAGGCGTGTCAATACCCAAGCCCATTGTTTGGCATGGGTCATCGTCTCAGAGGGGGGGAAGCACCACGGCACGATGCCCATACTTTTAAACGTTTTGAGTCGAAACTCTTCATTGCAAGGGTCTACCACCATGAGTTGGTCTAAGAGGGGATGGCTTTCTAAGGCACTCCATGACTGTATCCATTCAGACCAACCCCCATGAGCGGTGAAGCTACACGGGGCTTGCCCTGTACTAAGTAGCACCGTAAGCAAAACACGTACAGGGGCGACGGCAACTTCTGAGACCTCCACAGCATGGTCATCACGGTGAGAAGATGTATGAGTGGTTGTGCTAAGAGGGACGTTCATATCAGCGTGCATCATTGAGCAATGCCTTCAAGCAGACCTATAAGGACGCACCACATAGTGTCATAGGAGCTTGACAACACGCAGGGTACTGGTTTGCCACACGTTCAAAAATCGTGTCGATGTGCTTGGTGTAAGCGTCGTAGGTGAAACACCCTTCCAGTAAGGCATGTACTGCTTCGTCTGAGGTAAGCGTTTGACGTAACAGACCGTGCAAGGTAGTATCCTGCATAATGAGGGCTTTAAAGTCACCTGTGGGGTTATTCCATGCTTGGTGTGCAAGCCCTTGCACAATTTTATACGCATCTTCCCGCCGTAAGCCTGCATCTACTAACTTGAGTAGTACACGTTGCGAGAACACGACCCCTCCAAAACGTTGAAGATTGTTCATCATGTTTTCAGGATAGACCACTAAGTTTTGCATCATCCCCGTGAGGCGGTGCAACATAAAGTCAGTGAGAATAAACATATCAGGCATGGTGACACGTTCCACACTGCTATGGCTGATGTCACGCTCATGCCATAAGGCAATATTCTCAAGGGCGGGTACCGTATAACTCCGAATCAGACGGGCAAGCCCTGTCATGTTTTCGCTTAAAATAGGGTTCCGCTTATGAGGCATCGCAGAAGAGCCTTTTTGTCCCTTGGTAAAGGGTTCCTCTGCTTCCAAAACCTCTGTACGTTGCAGATGACGTACTTCTACCACAAACTTTTCAATACTGCTTGCTAAATGCCCTAAGGCTAAGTAAATAGAAGCGGTGATGTCTCGGGAAATAACTTGGGTACTGGCGGCAATGGGCTTGAGTCCGAGTGATTCACAGACGCTTTCCTCTAAAGAAGGAGGCATATGTGCAAAGTTCCCCATAGCACCACTCACCATGCCCACACGGTTTTCTTCTAAAGCGTGTTGAATACGTTCAATATGACGATTGAGCTCATCGACCCATCCCACCAGCTTAAAGCCAAAGGTGATAGGCTCCCCGTGAATCCCATGGCTTCGTCCAATACACAAGGTATGGCGATGCTCATAGGCTCTTTCCCATAAGACATCTCGGAGGGTTTTTAACTGGTTGAGGACTAACACCCCTGCCTCTTGAATCATCAGTGACTGTGCGGTGTCAATGAGGTCAGAACTTGTCATGCCCAAATGCAAGAAGCGTCCTTCCTCTCCTACGGATTCTGCCACACAGGACACAAATGCAATAATATCGTGCTTGACTTCTGCTTCAAGCTCATCAATACGTGCTACTTGAAAGGTTGCCTTGGCTGCGACCTTGGCATGCGTACCTTCAGGGATAATGCCCATGGCTTCTTGTGCTTGCAGTACTGCAAGCTCTACTTTGAGCCAAGTCGCAAAACGATGTTCGGGGGTCCATAAAGCAGACATTTCAGGGCGAGAGTAGCGAGGAATCATGGGGCAAAGGCACTTTCAGAGTATAACAAGCAAGGGATTGATGCAGCACCTAATACAAAGAATCTACGCCTTGTTCCATGGAAAAGGACAGCTCATGAAGCATTTTAGGACAACCTGCATGGCTTTTATTATGCCAAAAACATGCACAATCCCCAACACGACCTCCTTGAGAACTTTTTACTCGCTATGGTATCATCCGTGCGGCTTAACCTCTGTTAATGCTGTAGGTATTTAGACCTACATAGAACGGTTTCATGGAAGGTGATATAATACACGACAGATGATGATGGTATCAGATGAGGCTCTTCTTGTGAACGGACTTCAGTGTTAAGTGGTAAGAGCTGCAAGGTTTTAGGCTCGGCATTGTAATGAGTTGGGAAGTGATAGTGATGGCAAAAGACTTGATAAATGCTTCATTAGAGCGTCAGAACGTATTGAATAATCTTTATGCACTTCAGCTGATGCAAGAGAACTTAGGCTTGCAGTATGGTAGGATGTTTCAGGGGCAGCTTGTTTTTCTTGAAAAAGAAGTGGCTGAGTTCTATGGGTTAGAAGAACGTACCATTGACCGATATCTTAGCCAGTTTCATGAAGAGCTTGTAAAAAACGGTTATCAAGTCTTAAAAGGCAAAGCACTCAAAGCTTTTAAGGGGTTAATCTATGTTGACGACATAAATGTCGTCGACATAGATTTAAAGGCTCCTCAGTTAGCCATTTTTACCTTTAAGGCTTTTTTAAATATTGGTATGCTGTTGTCTGAAAGTGAAAAAGCCAAGCAAGTACGGTCGGCTCTTTTAGATACTGTGATTCAAGTCATCACTGAAAGAGTAAGTTCCTCTACACGCTATATAAATCAACGAGATGAAGCGTATTTACCCGCTGCATTTCAAGAAGAAAGCTATCGTAAGCAATTCACAGACGCATTAGATCAGTGCATTCATCCTAAGTCCAAATGGCTTTATGTTAACTTTACGAATCGGGTGTATCAGGCTATTTTTGAAGAAAATGCACAGGAATATCGTAAAATTTTAAGCTTGAGTCCTCAAGATAACGTTCGGCATACATTTTATGCTGAGGTTCTGGATTTAATTGCCGCATTTGAAGCTGGCTTTGCAGAAACACTACGACAAGAAGTACAACAAAAAGGTAGCACTTTAACCCAAGAAGAAGCCGGCGTAGTGTTTGAAGTTTTTGCGAAACAAGCGACTTTTAAACCTCTGATACATAAAGCAAAAACGCTTATGGCTAGTCGAGATTATGCCCTTAGAGATGCTTTCCACTATAAGCTAGAATCCTATATTCGTGCGATACCAGAATTAGATTATGAACGCTTTTTAGGAGAGCGTAGCAAAGCATTGGAAGAGAGCATACAAGAATCTTTAGACGTGTATAAGCGTTTGAGAGATAGGTAAGCTTATGACGTGCTATTACTTTGAGCTTAAGCAAGCCATCCATTTACACAGTCTTATTATTACACATTCGGGGGGGCTTCCTGGTGTAAAAGAAGAAGGGCTGCTTGATAGTACGCTGCAACACATGAAAAATGATAGTTATTATCCTGACTTTTTAGATAAGCTGACGCACTTGGTTTTTAGTATTAATAAAAATCACGCATTTAACGACGGAAATAAACGTGCCAGTATTGCGCTTTCTGCATTGTTTTAGCACTTAATGGATTTGAGGATAAGCTCAATCAGTATCAGCGAGGGATGGAAGAGCCGGCTGTATGGCTTGCGAGTAGTCTCATTGATAAAGAAACCATGAAGCAGATTATTCAGTATCTATTGAGCGAGGATGCTTTGCATATCGATGTTTTTATCGACGAAGCAAAAACATATGAGCGATGGCTGAGACAGGGGTGCATTTCAAAGGACTTGTTGAAGTGTATGATAGAAGAATGGTTTTCAACAGAGATGTGTTTGAGCGAAACCACAAAGTACGCACTCATTCAGGCAATTGGTTCATGCACTGAGCCAGTGTCATGAAAAATGATTACAAGCCTTCTATGTGCTAAGAGGGGGTGGCGGGCTGTGGGGGAAGACCATGGCTGGTTTTGTCCCACTTGAGCGTGGGTTCTTTACGGCAGAGTAGATCGATTAAAATCCCGAAAACACTCATGGTCCAAGTCATACCCATGTAAAAGGCAGTCATGGTACTTTCCCACCATCGTTTGAGACCTGCCACCATGCCATGGCTGGGTTGCTCAAATTGCCGTGAAGCATGCCACACCACAGGAATAAGCACGACGGTGAGAACGCCAATGAGTCCGAGCGTTAACACATGATGTACCCCAATATGTCCTTGGCTCATCACCTCATGAATAGAGCGTTTGAGCGTGAAAAGCCACCAAACATAGTCACATACCATCCACACAGGGGCGGTAAAGTTCATGAAATAGACCATGACATCTAATTTTGCACGGGCTGAGACAGGACGTGCCAGAATCGCCCATCCGTAATCAAGGTAACGTCGTAAAGAGCCTTCCGCCCATCGACGGCGCTGTTTTAATAAGGGCTTTAACTGCTGAATGCCCTCTTCATACACGGGAGTATGGGGCATGAAGCGAATATCCCATCCCACTAAGTGTAGTTTACTGGAAAGGTCAAGGTCATCCGTGACGGTGTGATGGGTCCAGCCGTTGACGCTCAGTAAGGCTTCCCGCTTTAAAATCATGCCATTCCCTCGTAGTTCAACGGCAGACCGTACGGCATCTCGGCACATTTGAATGTAGCTATCAAGGTAATACTCCATGGCTTGGCATCGGGTAAGCCAATTATCGCCTTGGTTTAAAATCACTTTTCTTGACTGTAGCCCTGCCACCCACGGACTCACAATAAGCTGAGGCACCATGGTCATGAGCCAATCTTCAGGCACCCAAGCATCGGCATCAAAAACAGCGACCAAAGGGGCATCCGTCAAGGTGAGGGCTTCATTTAAAACCGCAGATTTACCAGGCTCTGCGTCTTGGGGACGATGATGGCAATGTAAAATCTGACGGTAGTAGTGAGGGAGTTCTGCTTCTAAGGCATCTAAACAAGCTTGCGTATCGTCTTGAGAACGATCATTCAGAACCCAACATTCCCAATGAGGGTAGGTTTGTTTTAAAAGCTGGCGTACCGTCCCCACAATGACAGACGCTTCATTATGTGCAGGAATAAAGACAGCCACTTTAGGAAGCGAGGGAGCGAGTGATTCCTCTACTGCTTCGACGGGAGGGTGAGTTTCAGGCCATTTTACAAGGTTTGCGGGTACGAAGGAAGCTTGTTGTACCATATCACGGAGGGTTGAAAGCTGTTTCTGAATGAAACGCTCAACGGCTTCTCGGCGTTGCTGTAAGGTGAGTAAAACGGACAAAGTCGAGCCGTAAAAGCCAACGGTTAGCAGTAAAAATAAGCTTGAAGTGCCTTGAGGGAGTCCGAGGTACCTCACCAGTGCCATACTTGCTAAAATACATCCTAAATAGAGCCCTAGCATCAGTTGATGCGTACGGAGACGTTTGTGTTCATCTGCTTCATAAAGTAACCTGGATTTATCAGGGAGTGGGCGATGCCACGACAAAGAGGAAAGTGTGAATGGAATAGGCTTTAAGCGTAGCCAGGGATACTGTCGGCTACGTTGTCGAGAGTACCTTAACCAAGAGGTCATGCGTCCTTTAAGGACGCGTCGAAGATGGGAAGAGGGTTTTTTGGTGCAGTCAGGGGTCTCTGTGACGGGAGGTGTGTCAGAGAAAGGGTGCTGGAGTAATCGAACCAATGCACGAGGAGAGAGCTTCTCTAAAACAGAGGGTGTACTAGACTCAACCCACTGTAGGGTATGCTGCACAAAGGTGTGCCATCCGTGGTTCATGCTCTTAGAGAAGCGAGGTCTTGGGTGAGTGTTGGCTTTAGGGGATGGAAGAAGTGTCTCAGACGCTACAGAGCCTTCAGGCACCGAGGCAGAAGAGAGGGAGGTGTGTTCTTCTTGTTGAGAGGCTTGGAAAGGAGTCACAGGGGTAAGTCCATCTTTTAAACTGGGGTTTAAAACGAGGGGTTGCAGTACGCAACGAGGGAACGTGAAAGACGAGGGGGCGACGTATCAGCCTAATACGAGGTAAGACGTTGGGCATACTCACGCAGGAGACTTGCCGTGTAGGAGGCACCTTGAAGTGAGGTGGCTTTTTCTGCCATGGCTTCAGCACGTTGGGCGTAGTGAAGGTAATGGTGAGGAGAGAGCCATGCCTGCAAGGCACGTTGTAAGCTAGAAGAAGAAAGTTCACCGTAGGTTAAAACACTCGCAACACCTAGTGCCGCCAAGCGCTGTGCATTATGCTCTTGTTCAATTTGCTGGGTGTCTGGCACCACAAGCATGGGTACGCCAAGCGTGAGAAGTTCCATGGCGGTAGAGTGTCCTGCTTGTGTGACCACGCCATGGCTGGTGGCAAACCATAGGGCGGGGTTTGTGACATGTTTCAGTAAACGCATATTAGCGGGGAGGGAAGACGCAAGCGATTCAGGCACAAAGCTTGCTAATACAACCCATTGGGTTTGAGGCATATGCTGTGCGACCGCAATGACATGCTCAAGCAGCGGTAGGCGGTAGGCGTGTCCCCCTAAAGAGAGTACCAAGCGAGTGGGACAAGCTGACGAAGGGGTGTCTGAGGTGTCTCGTTCAAAAAGGGTATCCCATAAGGCTTGTGCTTCAGGACGCGCGATAAATTGTTGATGAGTCAAGGGTTGAGCCTCATAAGGCATGTCAAGGGCGTGCCAAACACTTTCATAGGCTTCTTGACGTGTCCAAGGGACGAGGGGTCCTACGAAGCGGGTGCGCTTTTTGACTTTCGGATTTTCCGACAAATTATGTAAGCACACGCTATAGGGGGGCGGAAAGTCTGGAATGAAAATCTCTTCCGCATTTGAGAACCAGAAGTTCATCATCCAATCAAACGACAACCCAAAAAGCTTGACCAAGGTCGCATCTTTAGCAAAAAAGGGATAAAATGCACTCTGGTTGGTCAGTACAACACAGGGTAGGTCAAGCCTTGCCGCTGCTAATACAGGGGCAATCCGTCCATCAGCAACCACCATGGTGGCTTTATGGCGTTTCATCAAATCCACCTCTTCTTGCACCAGCTGATGTAACCCTAGGGGCAAGCTTTGGTTTTGCAAGATGGTTTTTCCTACATCAAAGGTTCCCTTGTCTCCGATGAATTGCACTTCTTGTGTTAATTGCGCCACAGGGAGGGCAAGCTGTTTTAAGCGTTCATGGGCGTAATGATAGGTTGCAATCACAAACTCGTCTTGAGGCATGTGTTTGGCAAGGGCTAAGGCTCGGCTGCTATGACCAAATCCTTCTGAGGACACCGAGAAGTAAATCTTGGGGTTTCGTTTTTTCGCTTGAGGTTTCCACGGGAGAAGCCAAGGGTTTTGTGTGTGGGTTTCTTGTAACTCTCGAATCGTTCGCACAAACGTTCTGCGCCATTGGCGTTGAGCGTGTTTTAAGAGGTCTGGGAGTGTTGCAAGAGGAGGCATCATAAAACGTGTGGGGTAGTGAAAGCGTGGCACCCAAAGACGAGGTAGGCTACATGCTTCCGTGAGGACTATGAGGCAGAAAGATGCCTAGCCAAGAGGACTGCATATTATCTTAAATATAGTGTAAAGAGAAAACACCTCAAGTGCTAGAAACTTTCTGAAAACACGTAAGAAATGATGCAGCGTGTGAGGGATTGTTACACAAGGCTGAAGCCGAGGATCTCTAGGGGTTGGTAATATCCGCTGGGGTACGATAGAGGGCTTGAATGTGTTGTTGGTCGCTTTCAGGGAGAGGTATCCAGTAGGATGGCTTACTTGCCGAGGGGGGCGTGAGTGGTAGTGTACGTGTGCTGAAGCCTGCACCCATGATAGACCCTGCCCATCGAGAGTGTCCCATCAGTCCTAGGGCATGTCCCATTTCATGCAGTATCATGTGGTAACGTTCCTTCGGGCTATAGGCATTGCCACTCGCTTTATGCGTTGAGAATGTGACGGTCATCCGCTTTAATTGGGCGTTGTGAAAGACAGGTTCCGTGATTGCCATTTGGTAAGGTTGAATGACCCCTTGAGGGGGTGTGGCATGTGCGGGATGGAAGGTTCCAAGCTTGTCATTTGGACGTACGACTTGGTAGACCCAACGCACGTGAATGGCAGCGTCTTCAGGGTTTGTCACCCACTGGGCCTGCACGTAGGGGTTAGTAGCCCCTTGGTCTCGTCGTACAGGCGCAAGGGCATCAAGCCAAGCTTGAGTGGCTTCCCGAATCATGGGGTTATATTGGGGTGAGTGAAACCCCTGAAAAGGAGTACTAGGCACCCAGTAAAGGGTTAACACAGGCGTTTGACTGGTGAGTGAAAACTGCCAGTGTAACACCTGCCCTTGATACTTAAACACCTCAGATAAAGGTTGTAACCCAATTTTAGAAAACGCTTGGGTGGGCATGGCATGGGTCACGGGGGAGGGACCTGTAGGTGTTTCTGCCACGCCAAAGGATGAAGCTCCGCCTTGAAAGCACCATACACCGATGAGTCCAAGGCGGATGAGCCACTGGAAACCGTGACCACGTGAGACACCACACAACAGGGAAAGCTTCATACGCATCACCTTTAGGAGAGGCTGGAAACATGCTTAGAAAAACAAGGATGCTATCAATAATGCCCCATGAGCTTACAATACTTTAATCGCTCATGGGGAACTTAGGGGGCAAAACCTCCCTCTTTTTAGGGAGTCATGGGCATTAAAGGGGAAGGGTAGCGTTATGATTGATTGCGTTAGCGGTACTGAGGAGAAAGCTTCTGTTGCTTCTGAGCCACGCTTTTAGCCGACACTTTATGCTTTGGACTGACGAGTTTTGTACTTGGGTTGTTACTTTGTCCGTGTAGTAAAGGGTTACCCGTGTATGGAGGCTGAGGAGACCCCACAGGGAGATGGGTAGCGGCTTGCCCCGCATGCGGTAAAAAGACCTTGTCTTTTGCCAAAATGGTTTCTAAAGCCGAGCGTTTATGATGTTCGGTTTGATGGGTTTGATAGGTTTGAAGTAACACTTCCAACACTTTTTTAGGAGGAATATGAGGATTCTCTTTCAAGGCTTGCTGAATGACATGGTAAGGAGGCAACCCTGAGGGGGTGAGTCCTTCTTGCGTGAGCGTGGGTTCAAGGTTGGTAGAGGAAAGCTCTGTGTGATGCGTCACTGCCGCCTGGGGTAATACCGTAGGAGGGCTAGCTTGAGGATACAAAGCACTCTGGTAGGGAGTGGGGTCTTGTAGGATTGGCACAGCACGTGAGGGTCCCTCAGTATGAGAAAGCTCGACCTCTGTGGGAGCAAGGGTGCTTTGTCCTGTGGGTTGTGGTGACGATGCCATGGCGGGTGAGGTAAAAAGTGGACGAATATGACTAAGCTGGGTTTGGGTATTAGATAAAATGGCATGGTATTGGTTGAACGTTTCGTCCAGTGAATGCAATACCTGATTCACGTAGTGTTCTACTTCTCCACGTACCACCCCTGCTTCTTGCAGTGACTGCTGACGTAAGGCATTGGCTTCTTGGTACAGGGCTTGCCGTAAGTGTTCGGTTTCCGTGATGACTTGTTGACGTAAGCCTTCCGCCTCTTGGTAGACGGCACGAAGGAGTTCAGACTCTGAGACAATCATACGGGCTTGTTGCTGGGCTTGCTCAATGGTACGTGCTGCTTGTTCACTCGCTTCTTGGAGCATTTGGTCACGTACGTCTAAAATGCGCTGTGACTGTAAAATCTCTTGAGGCAGACTTTCTCGGATGTTATCCATCAGGGGAATGACATGCTCGGAGTTGACAAGGGTAAAATGGGTTAAAGGGACACTGGCAGCGTTTAAAATAAGGTCTTCCAGTTCTTCCATGTATCTTAGAAAGGGGGAGGCTGATGCACGTATTTGCATCATGCGTGCCGCACTCGCACTTTGGGTTTGAGCGTCTTGGTGAAGGTGTCCTTGGGGCGTAGAGGTGGGGTTTCCTGCCCCTGAGGTGATAGACGTATCTACTTCGGTACTCAACATCATTAGCATCATTTCTAGTCAATCCGCTCCACAGAAGGGCTATGTACTTTATTCACGAACACAATTCACGAACACACAGGTTAAACACAGCATAAAAACACAAGGGGCTAGGCATTACGTCTGACGGGCAAAGGGTTAGGGCA
>JBJTUH010000041.1:0-2842 GCA_046080605.1 Vampirovibrionales bacterium | reverse complement strand
ATTGCCACGCTTCGCTCGCAATGACGGAGAGCTTTTCATAACAACAAAGCGTGTTAGGCTTACTAAACCTAACACGCTTTGTTGAGTCGCTGTAAACCAGCCTACATACCAGGAAGTTTTAACCCAGGAATGTTTAAGCCTTTGGTAAGCGAAGCCATTTTATCTTGCGTACGCTTCATTACTTGCTCGGCCACGTTGTTGAAGGCTTCGGCAATGGCTGCTTCTAATTTAGCTTGATCTTGCAGTAAGGCTTGGTTGATAATTTCAACTTTTCTGCATTCAAACTTGCCTGTGCAGGTAACTTTAACACCGCCACAGTTGCTGGTGCCAGTAATTTCGGCAGCGGCCAGCTCTTCTTGAATACTCATCATTTGATCTTGCACTTTTTTGGCTTGATCCATCATTTTTTTAATATCGAACATCATGGGGGCAATCCTTTATGGTTTACGATAACACAATACGACTAACGGTATCTAATAAAACAACTCTAGACCCTTTAAGCCTACCTTAAACTTGCGGTGATGGCAAGGTTTCACTCGATTTCTTTCAAAAAACATTAAACATTAACAAGCCTAAGCTGACAACTTCGCTTGACCTGTGCTATACTAAAAAAGAACAGAATGTTGTTTGTTTCACGTTAGAAACATGGTTCCCTTGTTTTAGGATAGCTCTCTGACCCATGACCCATCTTTACACTCCTTCTACGTTTACAAGCCCTCAAGCCAGTGCCGATGCCATGAATGCCTTTGTGCCTGTGGTGATTGAGCAATCGAGCCGTGGTGAGCGGAGCTTTGATATTTTCTCTCGTTTAATGCGTGAGCGGATCATCTTTTTGGGGACGCAAGTGGATGACAATATTGCCAACATTATCGTTGCCCAGTTGTTGCTCTTGGATTCTGAGAATCCTGAAAAAGATATTATGCTGTACATTAACTCTCCTGGGGGGAGCGTGACCGCTGGTTTGGCTATTTACGATACCATGAAGCATGTGCGTGCCGATGTGCAAACCATTTGCTTGGGGCAGGCCTGCTCGATGGGTGCCTTCTTACTTTCTGGCGGAACCAAAGGCAAGCGTTCGGCCTTGCCACATTCGCGTATCATGATTCACCAACCTTGGGGCGGGGCACAAGGGCAAGCCTCGGATATCGAAATTCAAGCGGCGGAAACAGGTCGTTTAAAGCGTACCTTAAACCAGTTGATGGCGATGCACACAGGCCAACCCCTCAACAAGCTGGAAAAAGATACCGATCGTGACTACTTCATGACGCCTCAAGAAGCCTTGGAATACGGCATGATTGATAAGGTGATTAGCCGTGAAGAGCTGAAGTAACCCTTCTTTCTAAACCGCTTTTATCGCTTTTATACTTTTATATAGTGCAACACCTACTTTTACTTAAAGGTAGGTGTTGGCTTAGGGATGATTATCGTGTTATACACTCGTTCTGCTGTTAAACAACTGGGCAAACGCTTTGAAAAAGCCACCACCCTAAAAACCTACATGGCACTGATTCCCGAGATTCAAGCCTACCGAAACTCCTTCATTCCTGCCGCCAATGTGGTGCGGAATCGGTGTATGCGTGTGCTGAAAAGCATGATGGAAGAAACCCCCGAACTTGTGCCGAGTAGTGATGACTACATTGTGGCCTCTCGCATGAAGCGTTTTCCTTCTATTCAATATAAATTAAAACGCTTCCCCAACATGGGGTTGGATACCATGCAAGATTTAGCGGGTGTTCGGGTGATTTTACCCAACCTACTAGCGGTGGAAGAGTTTGTAAAGCGTTTCCCAGGGAAGCGGTCTAGCATCAAAATTAAAAAAGAGTTTGATTATATTTTGAACCCGAAAGACGATGGGTATCGCAGTTATCATTTAGTGCTGGATGTGCCACGACAAACCTTAGAGAATCAACCCACCACCACCGTCGAGCTTCAGGTGCGTACCGTGAATCAGCACGCTTGGGCCACGGCTGTTGAAGTTGCGGGCTTAACAGAGGGTAAAAAGTTTAAAGAAGGCCAGTGGACAAAACGCTGGGCGGAGTTCTTCAAGCTGGCAGGCATGGCCTTAGCGTATGATGAAATATTCAAGATTTTTGAAGTGCAACCTGAGCTTAAGCACTTAATGTTTGGATACATAAAGACGACTCGATTTATGTTTACTTCACAAGAATTACGACTAGAAATTGAAAAGAAAACAAAAAACTTAAAAGCTAGTTTGGAAAAATCTTATAAACAAATAGAAGAAACTGCGACAATCACTAAAGATTTTTTAGACCAAGCTTTTGCTAAAAAAAATAAGTATACACATATTTGTTATCTTTCAAACACTAAAAAGGCTCTTTTATTAAAAGAGGGATTTATACACCTTCAACTCCAAGAAGAGAGTAAACGTAATGCAAATGTTTTGTTTTTAGCAGTGGATGATTTGAAAAAATTGACGAAAGCATACCCTAATTATTTAAACGATACAAGTGTTTTTGTAAACACCTTAAAAGTGACGATAGAAGTATTAACGAAAGAATCAACATCCCATGACACCCACTAACGCAACCAAACAACTGATTGTTCTGCACGGGCCGAACCTGAACTTGCTGGGGTTGCGTGAACCCCATATTTACGGTAGTACCACGCTTGAAGAAGTGAATCAACAGCTTCAAGCCTTGGTGGAGCAACACAACCACACCCTCCAAACGTGCCAAACCCTCGTGGAACTTGTCATTCATCAAAGCAACCACGAAGGCCAGTTGATTGATTGGATTCACGCCTACCGACTTTCTGCTTCGGGTGTGATCATCAATCCTGGAGGGTTGACCCATACCAGCGTGGCGTTGCGAGATGCCTTGGC
>JBJTUH010000040.1:0-6335 GCA_046080605.1 Vampirovibrionales bacterium | reverse complement strand
CATCCAAGCAAGCCTACGCCGAGGCAGAGGCGGTGTTGCTCGAAGAGCTAGGACTGGCGGATTTTACACCCAGAAATGAAGCAGTAACCATCAAAAGCTTTTCGGAATCTTTCGGCTCCACAGGCAGGCTTGATGCGGAATACTATCAACCTAAGTATGAAGCCATACTTCAACACGTTCACGCCGTGTCTTCTAAAAAACTGATAAAACTTGTTTCTATCCAAAAATCGATTGAACCTGGATCAGATCATTACGCTGATGAAGGCATTCCGTTTTTGAGAGTGGCGGACTTAAATAAAACAGGGTTAAATGACCCACAAAAACAACTTTCTACAACATTTTGTAGGGAAAATGAGCTTACTATTCAAAAATTGATGCCTAAAAAAGACACGATTCTATTTTCAAAAGACGGCACAGTCGGCTTGGCTTATAAGTTGCGTGAAGATAAACAGATTATAACATCAGGGGCGATTTTACATTTAAATGTTTTAGATGCTGAAGAGGTGTTGGCTGATTATTTAACCCTTGTTTTAAACTCACAAATCGTTCAATTACAAGCTGAACGTGATACAGGCGGTTCAATCATTGAACATTGGCGAGTGAGTGAAATTGAAAACGTGATTATCCCCATTATCGAGACCATGCAACAACGACGTATCGCCAACTTAGTGGAACGCAGTTTTACGCTTAAAGCCCAAAGCGAAGCTTTGCTAGGGATTGCCAAGCGTGGCGTGGAACTGGCGATAGAATCCGACGAAGACACCGCCCAAGCGTGGATGCTCGCAGAAGCATCTTCATTAGCTTTAGTTTTGGAGGTAAAAGGCAATGTCGGAGTTTAAAAAGGAGTGGCTTCAAAAAGCCGACATTGACTATTTTGCTCCTTTTCTCTTGTTATGGCTAGCCTTTAATTCTTGGTATAAAGATCATTATCACGACATAGAAAATCCAACAGATAGAAAGTTAATTGATTTACTCAAGTGTAATGACAGCAATAGAAGTAAACCTTTCAAAAACTTTAAGGGTTTACTTGAGCGAAGTGATAGATTATCAACACAGTTCAGATCGGATTTAGAGAGCTTTCATAGAGTATTGTTGTCTGCAAACCTTATTCACGATAAAGCCAAGTATGTAAACCTGAATAAAGCAATAATTAAATGGGAGTCTTTAGAACAAGAGTCAACATATAAAGATTTATTCGTGGATTCTAGCAAAAAAGGGGTGCCTAAAATCAAGCTTATTGACTTAACTATGATTAATGATTTACCCACTATTTTTGCAGGTGTTTTAGAATGTTTATATTTATTTCGTAACCTATTAGTTCATGGACACATTGAGCCTAATAAAGACAATAATGAAGTGGCAGAATATGCTTACAAATTATTGAAAGCTATTATGCCTTAACTTGATGACCCATTCCCAATTTTGTAGAAGCGTAAGGCATTCAACGGAGGGTCTTGTGAGGTGAAGGAGGTTTGAGCCGTTCAAAGTTGAAAAGGTATGGGAGTTTAGCTTGCCATGGCACTATGCTAGGAGCGATAATGAGAGTGTACCCGTTCTTCAAACGTAAAAGATTCGGTCAGTTTTAGTGTCTTGTGTTTACGGTGTTCCCCCTTGTCAAAGAATAGTCTGATGGTATCCTGATGATGCACGCTTCTCCCGCCACGCAAGTGAATGTTAAAGCATTAACCTCTGAACTTTGGAAAAATGCTGAAGAGTATATTATGTTCCGTATTGCAAAACGTGTGCAGGAACTGACCCCTGGTTTGACTGAAAAAGGCTTAAAGCCTCTGATGTTAAGTATGGGAGCCCCCACAGGACAACCCCCTCGGGTCTTAAAAGAAGCACTGATTGAAGCCCTTGACCAGCAGGGAATGCACACCTACTCAACGCCCAGAGGAGAACTATTCTTCCGTGAAGCAGTGGCACAGCGTATGCAGCAGCGCTTTGGTGTGACGGTAGACCCTCAAAAAGAAGTTTTCTCATTGGTAGGCTCTAAAGAGGGGCTTGCCAATATGTTCCGAGGGCTTATCACCCCTCGTTTAAACCCTGAAGAGCAGGATATTATTTTAGCCCCTGACCCTGGGTATGCAAGCTATGTGGATAGTATTCAAGGTGCAGGAGGTCGTGCCTTCCCGATTGCATTAACGCCTGAGAATCACTATACCCCTGACATGAATACGGTGTTACAGCAGGTGAAAGACGCAGGCTTGAATCCTCAGCGTATCAAGGCTGTGATTGTCAATTACCCCAGTAACCCCTTGGGTGCCATGTGTGATTTAGCCTATTACGCCCATGTGGTTGCGTTTTGTAAAACGCATAACTATCTTTTGATAAGCGACAATGCCTATGCAGACTTGTACTTTGAAGGGTCTCCTGTCCCTAATAGCGTACTTGAAGTGCCTGGTGCAAAAGAGATTGCCATTGAGTTCCATAGTTTATCTAAGCCTTACTGTACCACAGGCTGGCGTATTGGATTTGCGGTAGGTAATCCCGATGCCATTCAGTTGTTAGGCACCGTGAAAAGTACCGTCGATAGTGGCTTATTTAAGGTGATGCAAAAAGCGGGTGCGTTTGCACTGTTAAGCCCTGAATGTGATGCGTTTGTCAAAGAAGCCAATGCACAGTATGCAAAAGCCCATGAACTCACGTTTAACGGCTTTGTCCAAACCCTAGGGTGGCCTGCGTCGTTATTGCGTAAACCTCAAGCAACCTTTTATTTTTGGTTACCTATCCCTCCTCGCTATACCCATTGTGAGCAGTTTACGACAGACCTTTTAGAGCAAGCGGGTATTGTCGCTGTGCCAGGTACCGCTTTTGGGCGCTACGGAGAAGGGTTTGTACGTCTTTCTATTGTGTTGCCTCTTGAGCAACTGCAAGAAATGATTGACCGTATGGCAGCCAAAGGGTTTACCTACCAAGGCTAACAGCCCTTGCTTGCTTGAGCGATATACAAGATACTTTCCACTCCATGGGGCATGTACCCTCCGTAGAGTGGAAGTATTTTCTTTAGTGTGTGTTCTGTTTTGTTTTCTGCTGTGCTAAATGAGCCTTTGTATTTTGTCATGGTTTCTACGCCCTTTTCTCTTGATGCCCCTTCTTTACTGAAACCGCTTGACCCTCTTGTATGGGAGGTGATGGTGGCACAGGCACGGCGTGAGATAGGGTTTGGAGAAGCAGGGGTTGCAAAGCGCATTCAAAAAATACAGCAACTCACGGATACTACTTGGCTATGGCAGTTTGCCCCTGAAAAAGGGGTAGGTACCCTTTACTGGTATATGAGCGTGGATCGACAATCGCCCTTGTGGCTGTATTGGTATAAACCTGTAGCCTCTGAGGGGTCTGAGGACGGATACCTTGAAACCCCTGAGCCGTGGTTGCAATGCTGGCAACAGTTACAGTTGCAGGAAAAAACACACGCCGCTAAAGCAACGCAGGTACAGTCTCCACTTGAGCAGTACCTGAAACGCCATGTAGAAGGTGCCAAGTGGCTTGATATAAAGGCGATTCCTGGGGAACGCATCTTAAAAGTGACGCTCTCTCGGTTGAGTCTTTCAGGAGAAGCTGAAATTTTTTACATGATGTTGGAACTGACACCAAAGTATGCCAACTTTTTTCTTCTTGACGATGCCCATTGTATTCTGACTGCCAGTCGATTTATTACCATGGCAGACAATCGTACAAGGCAACAACTTATGCACCAACCGTATCAGCCTCCTCCTCAACCTGAAGGACGCTTGAGTCTTGAAACCCTTGGCATGTCTCTTCAACGTTGTACCTCTCCTGAGGGCCTTGATGCCATGCCTGATGCCTTCCGCCATTGGGTGGAAGAATCACTTTCACACGAAACGTTACCTCTTGCCACATTACGACGGCACTGGTTAAGCTACTTACGGCAGACGGTGTGGGGTGCCACGGCAGATGTGTTGCGTCAAGCCATTCGTTATGGAACGCAGACCCTTACAGAGGGAACAACCTACGATACCACAACCCAAAAAGAAGCCTTTTTAAAGGTTTGTTGGGGGTTGCACTATTACCGTGCTTGGATGCTTTCCATGCACCAAGCGTCTGACGTGGCGGAAGCCCCTTTGCCTGAAGCAACATTACTGATGGAGAGGTCTCCGCTGTGGTGTCTCATCCCAGAGGGCATGGCACCAGAGACCTCAGAGCCTGAGATGCTTACTGCTCCTAGTACGATAAGTTATCGTTTGACCCCCATGGGCATGGGGCAGTGGTTTAAGCCAAGTGAGGCTTCTCGGGATGAACGCTTTGAAGGCTTTACAACCCCACAAGAGGCATTGTTACAGTATCTTACGCAATACTGGAAGCGTAAGGCGTACGATGCACTATATCAGCCTTTGCACCGTGCGTGTGAAAAGCTTGAAACACAACTGCAAACCGAATGTGATACCCTACTGACAACACTGGATGCGGAAGAACAGAGAATGGCAGCATTCAAGGAACAAGGCACTCGGCTTCTGTGGGCGTATAATACCCAACAGCTCCCCGAACTATTGGAAGCTAACAGCACCCTGATGCTCCCCGCATGGGATACCACGTTGCCACCCTGTCCGATTGTGATAGAACACCGCTGTAAGCCGACACATTTAGCAGAACGATTATTTGAAAAAGCCAAAAAACGTCAGAAACAGCAAGAGGGACGCTACCAACGTAGCGAGCGTTTGCTCGTGCAACTTGAAGCCCTGCAACAGGTGAATCCTCTACGGGAGGGCGTTTCTCAGTGGCTTGAAACGGCTTCATGGGATGCCCTTAAAACACAGGTGAAACAAGCTTGGCTGATGGTCTATCACGTGAAACGCACGCTCAACCCTGCCATGGCTGAAACCCCTAAAAAGCAACGTTTACTGCAACAAAGTTTAGGCACGCCTGCATGGGTACTATCAACGCAAAAGCAAGCCTCCGCTACCCGCCATGGCATAGGAGAGGCTCGACAGTACGTTAATGTGTCTCAAGCCACGGTGGTGGCTCAACGGTATGCCGTGAGTGATATTGTAGAAAAATACCTTGCGTTGTATCAAGGTACCCTAGAGGGCGTTCCAGAGACACTCTTGGAAACGATCAAAACCCTTGCCCCTGATGCAATGCTTGTGCTTTGGATAGGGAAGCATCAGAAAAGTAATCATTACCTGCTGACCAAAATTGCTCGTCCTGAAGACCGTTGGCTGCATCATGCCCATCAGCCTTCAGGACACGCCATTGCTCGTTTGGAAGGCATGCGTGCATGGTGTGCTGAGGGGTGGGAAACGCTAGAGCATCATCATGTGGGACTCATGCGTGTCTTACTGACGGAAGTTGCTTGGCAATGGGCGGTATTACAGCCCAGCTTTGAGGCATCGCTTCATACCCCACGCACTTTCCTTGATACACTACCCGTCATACATTGTGCGATGAAACATGTACGGCTCATTCCTAACCATGTAGGGCTGGTGCAGTACAGTCATGAAAAACGATTATAAGGCGTAGGGCTGGCATTAAGGGAGAAGCATTTAGAGTTATACGGTAGAGACTAAAACCTCTTGAGCTAACATTTCGGCGTTGCACACTTAACATAGGTACTATTGCCAATGAAATGCCTCTTCACGAGTCGCAAAGGGGAGCGTTGGATTCAGTCGGTCCATACTTGCCCGTAACGTGTCTGGTAAGATGGTCTGCTCAAATGGCTGACGCTTGGGTGTGTCTGCATCAGGGGCGATGTTGGCACCATCAAACTATGTAAAGCCCTGCTTTTCTAGCAGCTCAATGGTAAAGGCTTCAATGTGGGCTTCTAGGAGTTTAGACATGGGATATTGTGGGGTTGTTTTCGTCTAAATCCCATTGTAAGGGATTGTTGATAATATAATCACGTATACGGTTTAAGTCGGTCTCATTTCGGATGATATGGTCGTAATAGCCTCGTTGCCAAATGGGTAAGCCTTGTGTTTGGTTGTGTTGGTTGATGAGGAAAGTTGATTTTGCCTTGAAGGTACGAATCATTTTTCCCAAGGCAGGTTTAATTTCGGGTGCAACATCGGACACAATTTCGGACGCAATAAATTGCGCCCCTACGGTGTTGGGTTGGGTGGTTTCGGACGCAATAAATTGCACCCCTACGGTGTTGGGTTGGGTGGTTTCGGACGCAATAAATTGCGCCCCTACGGTGTTGGGTTGGGTGGTTTCGGACGCAATAAATTGCACCCCCACGAAATCGGGCGTAGGGGTTTGATTTATCAAACCCGCATTCAAACCCGCATTCAAACCCGCATTCAAACCCGCATTCAAACCCGCATTCAAACCCGCATTCAAACCCGCATTCAAACCCGCATTCAAACCCGCATTCA
>JBJTUH010000039.1:0-3665 GCA_046080605.1 Vampirovibrionales bacterium | reverse complement strand
GGCCGCGGCTCATCAGGTAGAAGAGCTGCTCGTCGGCCACCTTGAAAAAACGCACAAACAGGTCTAACACCCCCTCAAAAAATCAAACGACGTTTTACAGCACCGCCTTTAGTCATTGTACTGCACGGTGGCTCACAAAGTATGCGAAAAGTCTTTGCTGATAATGCTGGTGGTACCCGAGCTTGGTTAGCGCTTGCACGCACCACACCCATGATATTAGTAGCACCCAACGGCACCCATCCTGAAACCCATGACACCTACGGTGACAGGCAACATTGGTATGACTTGCGCAGTAAAGAAACGTCACCCAAGGATACTGTCTTAGATGACGTTGCCTTTATTCAGGGCATGCTCCAATACCTCAAAACCAAAACGCCTTACGACCCTCAACGAGTCTATGTCACGGGCAGTTCTAATGGGGGCATGATGACGCAACGACTTTTAATAGAACTCCTTGGTGTGTTCAAAGCAGGGGCTGCCTTTCTATCAGCATTACCTGAGTCAGACCAGTCTTTACCGCTTCCCGAAACGATCCGTCCTGTCCCTTTACTCCTTCTAAATGGCACCGCAGATACACTGATACGTTGGGAAGGGGGTACAGTTGCTGAGGGCATGAGTCCTTTCTCCCAAGGGAAAACCCGCTCGGTCACAGAGACCATACGATAGTGGCAAAAGGCAAACAAAGTAAACCCCAAAACATCCTTCCCTTTAACACAACCCTTGCCTCCCCTTCAAACGTCACGATGTAAGACAGTTGATGTCACCTATGCCCCTCTTATTCCCTCGCAAGGAGCTGCTTTACGTGTCATCAGTGTGATAGGGGGAGGGCATACCATTCCGTCTGTGAAATACCCTATTACAAGGATGGCAGAAAGGCTCTTGGGGACTCAATGCCATACCTTTGAAACCGTCCCACTGGCATGGCAATGGATGCAGCAACAACCCTAAGAAGCCTTCTTCCGTGGCAGATGTAGTACCAAGGCATTCAGTACCATGCAAAGAAAACGTAGCATGCCCTCAGGGGAAGCTATAGCACCGTAGGGGAAAGGACTCGCCTCCCATAGATGGGATAATGCCACAGGCTGATTACGAGTATCACTCAGTGAAGTATTAAGATGCCAAACATTACACCCAAGCCCCATCACGTAATATTGATGGGCTTCTTGGGTTTCAGGATGATACAACCGCTTATATTCCGTCAGTCCGCCTGCCAATTTCCGCCCTTGTGTGTCTCGTAAGTCATTGATAGGTTTGTAATGAATAGGACAAGGGATGACATCATCCTGATACCATAGCGTCTTGAAAGCCCTATGAAGCTGTTGCATCATCCAAGCAGTTAAAGGAGTCGTTTGCCACCACTGGGATACGGTATCCTCACATTCGTTTTGCTTGGTGAAAAAGGCTTTCGGCTCAGGGAACTGATAGACCATACTTAACGTGAGCGTATGCCAAGGGGTACTGTGCCACACCCTACCATGGGTACCTTGTCCGTGGGTTTGTTCAGGAGTCCACAGCACGTACAGTGTTTCAGGCTGATAGTGCCAAGGATGTTCCCATACTTGTTGTTGCGTAGAGTCACACACCCGCCATGGCTGGAATAGGACAGGATAGCCCGTATGATGGCTTAGTTGGCGACAATGGTCATGAACGTGCATGAGGAGACGTGTCTCCTCAGAGGAAAACACAAGGGCAGTCATGGAAAGTAAGTCCCCATACCATATAGAGAAAAAACACAGCAACGCTTACAGTGGATAGTATGCTTGAAGCCTTTGAAGCAACCAAGCAAGCGTCTCTGAAATAGACAATCCTGACACTTCAGGACACAAAACATGAGAATGGCATGATTTGGCCCCCCCTCCCAACGAGCGCCAAGTTTGGTAGGTGGTGTGTCCCATACACAGATAGTAGGTCTGAGGGATTGCGGCATGCCGTACGTTTGTGGTTGCCCAAGAAGCATCCATTGCTTGCTCAAACTGATACCATGCTTTGGCACTTTCAGGACTTGTCAGCCACACCACTCGCCAGGGTAACGAAGGCTCCATGATGCACCAAGCCTTTTGATGGTTCGCCAGCAAGGTAGGTAAAGGAGTTGGGGTACTGGTGTAAAGCATCGTTGTGACAGGAGGAAGGTACCCATGGCTTTGGGCTAGGTCTTGCAAGGTCTGTAATGTTTCTGGACGTGCAAGGTCGCCTCTCGGGAGCCAAAGCATGATAGAAGATGTGGCAGCCCCCAAAGAAGCATACGCATCACGTTGAGCCTTTGCCCATGCCTGAAGCCATCCCCCTTGCGATAACCTTGCCGTAGGTTCAGGGTACCATGCCTCTGGGCTTATCCATGTCGAAAAAGAAGGCTCTTTTGCATAACAGGCTTGCCATTGCTGGGCGGTGCTTTTTCCGATACAAGCCACCTGGAAAGGGTAGCGTGTGGGGGGTTGTAACTTTTCAGGCGTGTACTGCTTAAGCCATTTTTTTAAAGCCTGCGCGGTGTAAAGTGCCACATTAGGACTTGCCAGAAAAAGCCATCTTAGATGGATGCCTTCACGGAAAAACCCTTCGGGCGGGTGCAATAGGGTAAAATCTACGGGGTGAAGCATGCGTGAATACACCCACGTCACGGCATCAGACGGAAGGATGTGTGTCAGGGTCTCATGCCAACGTTGAGACTGCTCATCTTGTGGACGTACCACCCAAAGCCATGGCGGGTTAAGCACAGAAGTCATAGGACAATCATCGTACCTTTGGGAAATAGAAATCGCTTAGGGCGTGTGGAAGACAAAGGAAAACCTTATGGCACTTTCAATGATAGACTGTCAACTTGAAACACAACGTATCTCAGCTTCGGCTAAAGCCTATATCCCGATGCAGTGGGAACTTGTACCGTTTCATGATACACTAAAATAGCTATTTCAAGGGGTTGGAATAGTTGTTATGTTTCTTGTTATTCAGCAGTTTCATTCCCACGATGAGCCACACAGCCTCATCCGCCTCAGTCTGATTGCCTATTCAATGAGTGGCACAGACCCTGAAGGAAGGTGTTCGGTGCGTCGTAGGCTGTCAGTTATGTAAGGGTTCCACACCATGCTTTCTTTAGTACTTCATCCATTTCCCGTGTCAAGCTTAGCAACTGCCACACGTGCGACCCGTAAGGTGGGAAAAACTGATTTTGATGAGTCAGTCACCACACGCCAAGATGTACAAGTAAACGGTAAAACTAAAACACAAAGTGTGATTCCGTTTGCCACCGTGGAAGCCACACGGCAACTTGCACCCGACACCACGTTTATTGTAAGTACCAGTCGCCCCTTGGCAAGCTTAAAAAAAGTTGTCGCACAACTTAAAACAACCTCTCCTGGTGCTTTAGATGCCATGCGTCCTGTGGATGCCTTACTGGTAGGTACAGGAGCTCAAATGTTTATTAACGCTGTGGGACCCGAAGGAAAACACCTGCCAAATAGTGAGTTTATTCATCGTCTTTCCTATGCGTACCCCGGAGACCAGGGCGAGTTGATTACACCGTCTAAAAGGTATCAAAAGCTTTTAACATGGTCAAGCAATGAAAAAGCGAAAGAGCTAGGACTCCCTCCCGTAAAAGACTGGGATAATACAAAAGCATTTTTAAGCATGACTCGGTACTTACACGCTAAAGGGTACCAAGAGCTTAAAAC
>JBJTUH010000038.1:0-16759 GCA_046080605.1 Vampirovibrionales bacterium | reverse complement strand
AACATAACTATGTTGAGGCACCAACGCCTAATTTTTTATTTATTTGCTCCTAGCACATGGGTTACACAACTCTCACAAGGTACTATAGCTCCTGAGATTAGTCCTATAACTGGCTGGCTAAGAATAATAGCTGTTAGTGCTACTTCTTGGTGGGGAATTAACATGCTCATAAACTTCTGGTACTCACAAAAACATAAGCATGATAGAAAGCAAGTGCTTTACAATTTAAGTACCCAACAAAAATGGGTTCTTGCTATGTATGACCCAAACAAAAAAACAATTTGTCATCTCCCTTTAGATGATGGTGTTGTACAGTCTTTGGTTAGAGAAAATATTCTTGTTCCGATATCGGATTATTGTAATCTAGCTTACTTTCCGCTTGAGCTTGCTAAATGGGTTAGAGATTTATACTACTATTTACCAGAAGGCTATTTTGATAGCTTGCCAAAAAATAAGCAGGGTTATTTGATACCGTATACTTCTGACGTAAGAGCAGACTGTCATAGGTTTTAGCCCACTTTCAATCTCTAATACCTAAGCTGGAGGGAGACGGGGCAGTGGTCTGAGCCGAACACTTGGTCATGGGTGTCTGCCCCTGTGGCGTGAGCTATCCCGTTTTGAGACATGAAAAAGTAGTCAATCCGCCAGCCTACGTTACGGTCTCGGGCCCGAGAGGTTTGATCCCACCACGTATAACGTTCTTTCGCTTCAGGGTGAAACTGTCGGAAGGTGTCTACAAACCCTGCTTCTACGTATCGATCCATCCAAGCCCGTTCCTCGGGGAGGAAGCCAGAGGTTTTCTGATTGGCTTGAGGGCGTGCAAGGTCAATCGGGTAATGGGCGGTGTTATAGTCACCACATACTACCACGTGTCTTCCTTGTGCCACATAGGCTTGTGCATGGGCTTGAAATGCTTCATAAAATGCCATTTTATAGGCAAGACGTTCAGCGTCTCGGTTCCCGTTAGGGAAGTAAATGTTGTAAAGGATGAAATCGCCAAAGTCAGCAATCAAGGTACGTCCTTCGCTGTCAAAGGTGTCATCTCCTAGCCCTACTGTCACCGATAAAGGCTCTCGTTGCGTCAGAATTGCCACACCACTGTAACCTTTCTTCTCCGCATGGGCCCAGTAGGTATGGTACGCCCCTTCTTTACCCGATGGAAAGGTTTTAATGTCTTCCGTGAGTTTGGTTGCGTCAATTTTAGTTTCCTGTAAGCACACTACGGTAGGGCTTGCAGAGGCTAGCCACTCCAGAAAGCCTTTTTTACGTACGGCACGAATCCCGTTAACATTCCAAGAGACTAAATCCCATTCCCGCATCATCAGTGGTTCCTTTTAAGTTCTTGCTTCATATCGTCTGACTTATACTTGCGTAAGTTGATATATCATTGTCTATCGTAAATAAGACATGCTAATAAGACAAATAAGACATGCTATGAGGTACCTAAATCAAGTAATCCCTGAAGCTCTGGTTGTACGATTTGCCATTTAGCACCTCGCCCATGTCCTGTGAGATTGACCAGTTTGAGTTCTTTTAAAAACATTAAATCTGTACGTAATAGACGCTCATTTCCTTTGTAGGTGGTGGATAGGGTTTCTTTTAACTCACGCATAGGAAATTCCCTTTGTGAATGACGACCTAGAAAGTTTAGTATACTTTCCTGTCGCTCTAGTAATTGATGAGACACTACTGATGGACATTCATAGCGCTCAGGAAAGAACGTGACTTTAACAGAATCGTTGGTTTCAATGATGCTGGGTGTAACAAATCCTGCTTTTTCTGTTTTTTGTTTAATCAGCAATGTTCCTCTTCCCCATGTTTCAATAATCCCTCGTTTATAAAGTATGGTTGCTATAACTGGGTTCCATGGTTTTGAGGCGTGGTCTTGATAAAGTAATTCAGGCGTTAAGCCAAAAGGGAGCCTACCTGTGGATGTAATTTCTAATCGGTTATTGTACAGAGCAATGGAAACATAGCCTGCTTGGTCTCCATAGTCACGATGACAAAAGGCATTTGCTAGGGCTTCTCTTAGTGCCTCTAAGGGATAGAGTGGGTCGTCTTGTCTTTCGATCACACCAGGAATAATACGTCCTGAGATGGGTAAGTGCTGTAATAAAAAAGATTGGGCTTTTTCAAGCAGCTCAAACATATTGCCGAAATGTTGCTTGGAGTCGATAAACTCGCTCTTATCGTTTCCTTTAAAGCGAGCAAGTTGTAACTTCAGTTGAGCATACTGAGGCAATATACGCTCTCTTTTTGCAAAAAGAGCAACCGCTGCATTAGTAAGCTTTCCTGCCTCTAGGAGTCCAAAGCCTTGTAGGGTGGTTCTACTATCTCTTGTGAAAGGGTCTGATAGTCTCCCTTTCTGGATGGCTGTTTCGAGTGTGAGTCTGATTTCTTCATGATCAAGGTCATCAAGACCTAGGGTGGTGGGTAAAATCTCCCATCGCTTTTTTGCGTGTGCATGGTCTAGTAAAAGCTTTTGATATTCTTGCTGATTCATTGTGTATGTTTGGTTACCATGTCTAATATAGGGCTTACCATCATAACAAAATGGTTTAGAGTCGTAAGGACCTGCCTCAAGGACAATAATGACTTTTGTGCTTGAGGCTGAAATGGGTATTTTCTGGGGTTCTATATTTATGTTTGGTTCTATTTTCCTTAGCTCGGTTTGGATTTCACGTAGTGTTTTGTCGGATGTATCTTGTCCTACTATTTTTCCATCATCTGAAACACCAATGAGTATGTATCCACCCTCCGCATTGAGCATGCCACAGAATGTTTCAAGTGCTTTCTTCAGAGTGTTGGTGCTTTTCTTGAACTCAAGACGGCTCGACTCACCTTCTTGAATAAGAGCTTGAACAGCTTCAAAAGTTATCATGAATGAGTTTTCTTTAATGAAATTGTAGTGAATACAAGAGGGTTACACTCAAGTGATAGACTCTGTTCAGCATATCAGAAAAAGGTGTTGAGAGGAGCTATGATATTTGAAACAATAGTGCTTGGGGACTTTTGCATGGGATGGGTTTTAGAGCTATACTGAGGGATAGGGTAACATGCTATCTACAGAGTGTACGGAAAAAGTCCTAACCTAGTGACTTACTTTGTCAATTAGCCTTGGTGAATACAATACAGTCGTATGTGAAGTTTTTGTAAGATAGAAGTGTGAGTGTAGGTTCCTGATGTTTTCTGATACTTTACCAGCGGATGTTTCTGTGGGCATACCTCATAAAACACAATCTTCCTCTGAGCTTATTTTTACGATGCCTTCTGAGATGCCTGCGTCTGGTGTGCTGATGTCGTTTGATTATGGGACGAAACGGGTAGGGTATGCCTACTGCGACCCATCCCAAACCATGGTGCTGAATGCTGGGACGGTGGGCAATCGTAAGGAGTTGTTACAGGCTTGTCAGCAAGTGCATCAGCGCTACCCACTTGCGGGGTTTGTTGTAGGGATGCCTAAGCATCTGAGTGGGGAAGAAGGGCAGTCGGCACAGGAAGCCAAACAATTGGCACAGTTTTTACATAAACATTTCCCGACACTCCCTATTGCCTTATGTGATGAACGCCTTACCAGTAAGTGGGCGCATGGGGTGATGCACACGTTAGGACATACACCCTCAAAGCAAAAAGCGATGGTGGATGCTCTTGCGGCTCATCGGATTTTGGAAGATTTTTTAGATGGTCAACGCCTCCGTCCCCCAGTGTCTTGAGACGCGCCAAAGTGTAGGGTCTGCCATGCGTCAGACTCCGCTCCTGACACCCCGCATGTTAGAGGCTCAGGGGATTGAAGATGCTTGCCTGCATTGCGGCTTGTGCTTACCTGCTTGCCCTACCTACCAAACCACAGGACTGGAAAGCTTGTCTCCTCGTGGACGACTTTTTTTAATGAAAGAGGTGCTTCAAGCCCAATTGCCTTTGGCAGAGATTCGCTCAAGCCTAGAGAGCTGTTTGGGGTGTTTAAGTTGTCAGGATGCCTGCCCTGCAGGGGTGCCATACGAGTCATGGCTTACAAACTTTAAACAGGCGTTGCATGACCCTAAAAGCTCTGAGGAAAGTGGCTGGAGGCAAGCCTTTAAAGGAGTCTTACAGGCGGGGATGGCTCGCTTTTTAAAAGTGCTATTCGCTTCTCCGTTGTGGCTTTATGTGTTGGGGGCATGTGCAGATAGTGCTTTGCGTGGGCTGGCATGGTGTATGCCGTGGCTGGTAAAGCCTTCAAGTGCCATGGCGGGAAAAAAGAAGTTTTTAGGGGCTTGGGGTTCAGCGGTGCAAGCCATGAAGTACTTATCCCATAAGGGGTTTCAGGCTTTAAGAGGTGTTACGCCCTATCGCCCACAACGCTTTAAGGTGTTGGACGCTCTTCCAAGGGATGAGGTTTCACCTAGGTATCTGTGGCGAGGGTGTGTGATGGATGCGTGGATGGGTGAGGTGCATACCTCAACGCAAAGGGTCTGGGAAGCACTTACACACAAGCCTTTGCACCCTACGAAGGCAGGACAGTGTTGTGGTGCTTTGTTGTTTCATCAAGGGGCTTGGTGGGAGGCGTGGCAACAGATTCAGCACACCTTGCATACGACGGGGCGTTTGTTAGAAAAAAGCCCTGAAAGTGCTTTATTACTCACGAATGCCCATGGGTGTGGGCATATGTTATCACATTATCCGAAAGTCTTGCAGGAGCTTGCACCTATCTTGGAAGCACGGTACCATACTGTGATTACACCACAGGAATACCAGTGGGCAACGTTGATTGCACAGGCAAGCCAAGACTGGCTTCAAGCGTTAAGTGCCAGTGTGTTGGAGGAGCCTCGATTGTATGTCCCCGAGAAACGTCATGCTCAGCTTTCTGATGCACCAGAGCCTGAGCATGTGGCACATGTTGCACTTGATAGTGCGTGCCATGGACAGTTTGGGCAACATATTACGCCTTCCATGCAACAACAAGCGTTTGTACAGGTGCTTCAAGCATTATGTCAACGTCATCCGTCGGCTGCTATCGGGGTGAAAGTGTATCCTGTTGAAAAACCTAGAAGTAGTGGGTGTTGTGGTAGTGCGGGGAGCTATAGTCTGTGGCATCCTACGATGGCACAACATTTGGGTGAACAACGTCTTGCCCAGTATGAAGGGTTTTCGGGGAAGCTTACCACGACCTCTCCATGGGAGGTGGGAGCGGTTTTAACGAATAATCCTGGCTGCTTGATGCATTTACAGTCCTTAGCACGCCGTGAAGGCAAACCTTACACGGTCACCCATACGGCAACATGGTTGAGCCATTACCTTACCTTGGTCTCTCGTCCTGTTACTTCAGGAAGTGCTTCCCTTCTGCCCGAAAAGTAAAAAGGTCTGAAGGGTCATGAGCAGTAATCCGTTCATGAGAATCCCTAGAAAGGCTTCAAAGACAAAAATAACAGCAAGTCCGTGATGTAGTGTTACTTGGGTTCCTTCAACCATTCCAAACGTGTAAAAAGCACCTGCACTTAACATCATGGCTTTGTCTGGAGAGTGCTGTAGCTCTGGCATGGTGAGGCTATAGACGGTCGCAAAAAACGCCAAACACGCTAAAATACTCATGAGTATGCGTATGGGACGCAGTCGGTAGCCTGTGATGTATTCATCAGCTAGTCTGAGGTAGCGGTAGCGTCCGTGTTGTTTGCGTGTGTAAATTGCTTCAAGTTGAAACGCATAGTAACGGGCTTGGGAAAGCGCATCGCCCGCACGATAAGCAGATTGCAACTGATCATAAAAAGAAAACAGTTGCTTGGAGGTGTTACCTGTAAAGGAAATCCAACGATTAAACCAACAGTCCATGAAAACATCAATACCAGTACAGTCATAAAAGCCTGCTTGCTTTTCTGTGTCAGTGTTACCCGACCCCTCAAATTGGCAATTATGGAAGCTCATACTTCCCTCAAAGATACATTGTTCAAAGATGGCATCCATAAAACGAGTATGCTCAATGAGGCATGATTTAAAAAAGCATCGTCGAAAGGTACATCGCTCAAACGTGACCCAATCTAACGTTGTGATAAGGAAAGCACAGTCTTCATAGACCCCATCTTGAATATGGGCATACTGTAGCACGCCACCATCAAATACCTTGTGGCGTACAATCCACCGTTGTGTCTCTGGTTCTAACGGAACCTCACCCCAGCGTAATACCTCATCTCGTGAGAAAAACATGCCTCGTAAGTCATCTTTGAAAGGAATGGAGCTTGTGTCAAAGTGACGTTGCCATACCTTATGTTGTATGCCACTTTCTTGGTAGTGTGCTTGGGCTTGTCGTAAGCTTTCTACCCATCGTGGGTTAAGCTTTTCAAAGGAAATAAAGCCCATGCGTTATATTCCTTCGGGATGGGTAGAAGTACAGGCTTTGCGAAGGATTTGTACCCAATAGGTATCCAGGCTCCATCGTCCTGGTCCAGTAAAGGCTAATCCGATGGCACTCATAAGATACATTAAGGCGGTTTCGCTTGACTCTGTACCTACGGCAATAAAAGGATGATGTGCGGGAAGGTGTACTAGGAGCATCGCCCCCATCATGGCACCAAGAAGTGTCATGCAGGCGATAGGGTGTAATACCCCGAGTACTAATGCCATTCCTCCGAGTCCTTCTCCGTAGGCAGCAAGGGCTTGTAGCCATGCTGGGAGCATGTCTCCCATCCAGAGGGTGGCACCTTTTGAGAGTTTACCCCAAGCATGGTACATAAAGGCAATACCGATAAATCCTCGGATGAGTAGTAAACCTGTACTAATCGAGGCACTTGGCGTAAGGTACTGATGCATCCATTGTAGTTGTTTTAACAGATAACATTGAAACCACTGTGTCATTGAGGAGGGTCTTTCAACGAGCGTGAGGGTAAGCTTATAGATTCCATGAAAAAAAAGGGGATGTCATTCAGTGTGATGTAGTGCATGAACCGAAGTCACTTGATACCAGTTTACGTTAAAACGAAACTAAAAAAAGCCCTAAGGTGACCCTAGGGCTTTTTAAAATATCGGGATGAGAGGATTCGAACCTCCGACCCCCTGCTCCCAAAGCAGGTGCTCTACCAAGCTGAGCCACATCCCGAAATCATATCTTCATGATGCTAACATAAAATAAACATACACAAATGAAAACCCTTACCCACATTTGTACCATGGCTTGATGATAACGTTACCCTTCTATTCGATGAAATAACCCCTAACGTGCATTGAACTCAAGCCACTTCATCCGTATGATGGAGGGATGTATGTTCTGTGCTAGGGCGTACATGTTGTCTTGCCTATGATCATGTATTGAAACGATTGACTTTTCTTTTTCTATGATGCTCTCTTTTTCTTCTCTTATCACCCTTCCCAGTGATTTACAACGTAGTATTGAAGTGTTACAGCACGTTTTGGAACAACGTAAGCCGTTGTTTCCTGTATTGCAACCAAAGGTTTCCCTTCCTACACTCGTGAGCCATCGTGTCCAGACTCCCTTGCAGGAGGGCATTGTGACAGATATTAAGCTTCTAAGAACGTTGTTGGGGCAGGTGTTATTAGAGCAGAAGGGGGAAACTTTTTGGGCATGGGTTGAAACACTCAGAAAACTAGGGATTCCCGATGAAGGACACCTGACTCGTGAAAGACTCTCACCTGAAGCACTTGCAGCCCTGATGGGGCATTATACTGCTGAGCTGACTGCGGTTGAAAAAGTACGCTGGCTACATGATACCATTTCAGCCTTTCGGCTGTTTCTGACCTTAGTCAACGTTGTGGAAGCCTACTGGCGCCATTTTGTCTATCAGCATCATCCTGAGCGATCGCTTGCCTTTTATTTAACGTTGCTCCAGCAAAAGGGCATTGAGAAGCCAGTGATTCGTCGTCACCTTGAAGGGCTTAAACTCCGCTTTGTCGCAACGGCTCATCCTACTAAAATTTTACGCCGTGCTTTGTTGCGTCACCAACGACAACTTTTTTATCTTTTAGATACTTTGCATAAACAGGCTGCGTTACCCAATCGTCCGTTGCAACCTTTGTTGAATGAAGTGATGGAAACCATTGAGGTGTTATGGGCGACACAGTTTAGTCGAGTCCAAGCGCCCAGTGTGACCGATGAAGTACGCCACGTGTTAGGGTATTTTGAGACTTCGCTTCTGGAAACGCTACCAACGCTGCAGCGCACCTTAATGGATTGGCTTCAGGTAGAAGAAGGACAAAAAGACATTACGACGTGTTTAGGAAAAACCCCTGTGCCTAGCCCTGCTCTTGCATGCCTAGAAATGGGCAGTTGGGTGGGTGGCGACATGGACGGTAACCCTTATGTGTTACCCCATGTCACGGCGGAAGCGTTTGCCCTTCAGTCTGGGGTGATTATGCACCATGGGGTAGAAGAGTTACGGCGTATTGCCCCTTGGTTGACGCATGCATGGCAAGAAGCCCCCCCTCGGGAAGCGTTTACTCAGAAGTTAGAGTCTTTTTGGTATGCCCTTGAGCATGATGGGCATGTGGAGCTTTTATGGCGTTATAAACCATGGGCAGCCCGAGAGCCTTATCGCGTCTTTTTACTCATGATGGCGGATAAGCTGGAGTGTTCGATAGGGACGCTTCAAAGCTTACGAGACAAGCGACAGACAAAAGCCTTGGTTTACCATACGCCAGAAGAGGTCATTGAAGATTTATACCTTGTAGAATCTGAGCTACATCATCATGGATTTTATCGTTCTGCGGGTAAGGCACTCCAAGCCTTGCGAGATAAATTGATGATGTTTGGGTTCCATCTTGCGACACTTGACCTCCGAGAAGATAGTGATGTATTACGAACGTTGGCAGAACGTTTACAGCCTATGGCACTGGCAACTGATTTGACATTGGTGGATCCTGTTTCGGAAGAGGCGATGGTTTCTCGGGAAATGTATCGTTTAAGCCCTTCTTATGTGCAGTGGCTCACAGACAATATTTTAAAAGCAGAAACATTGCACCCTATTCAGGTTGAGCGTTTATTGTCGGAGGAAGCCCTTCAAGCGTTGCCTGAGCGAAAGCGTCAAAGTGTGCAACGTGTCATGGGTGTGCTGAAAACCGCACGCCAAGCCATTGAGCTTTTAGGCAAAAAAGCGTGTCAGCATTTTGTAGTGTCTATGACCGAGTCGGTCTCTGATATTTTAGAAACATTGTGGCTTCTTAAAATTCAAGGGTTATTTTATGCGGAAAGTCTTAGCCCAGAAAGCGGCATGACGTACCATAGTAATTTAATGGTGGTGCCTTTGTTTGAGACCATTGATGCACTTCAGAAAGCACCCGAGATTATGCGTGCTTGTTTTCAGAATGCGGCGTATCGTCAGCAACTGAAAGCTCATCACAATGAACAGCTTATCATGATTGGTTACTCCGATAGTAATAAAGATGGTGGGTATGTCGCCAGTAACTGGATGCTTTATAAAGCCCAAGAAGCCTTACATCAAGAAGCTTCCCGTTATGGTATTAAACTCCGCTTCTTCCATGGGCGTGGGGGGAATATCGGTCGAGGAGGTGCACCGACGTTTAAGGCCCTTCAAGCTTTGCCTCCTCATACGGCACAGTATGGTCAGGATATTACCGAACAGGGAGAAGTACTCTCACGGCACTATAACCTACCACAGATGGCTCATATGCACCTCGAGACCTTTTTAAGTGGTCTGTTACTTCAGGGCTTACATAGTGAAACCCCTGAAAAATGTCCCGCCATTTGGGAGGAAGCTATGGATGGGTTGCATCATTATGCACTGAAAACCTATCAACAGCTTTGCCATCATCATCCAGGACTGATTAGCTATTTTGAAAGTGCGACCCCCAAAGAGGTTGAGCTTGTCAGAATGGGGTCACGTCCTTCTCATCGCCGAGCCATTCAAAGCCTGAAAGATCTAAGAGCCATTCCTTGGGTGTTTCGGTGGTATCAATCTCGTCAGATTCTTCCTGGCTGGTATGGTTTAGGGAGTGCGTTGAAGGCGTGGCTTTTGGATGCCACATCTTCAACGGTGCGTTCAGAACGTTTACACGTTGTGGTGGACATGTATCGTAGATGGCCTTTTTTCCAAAGCTTGCTAGATAATGCGGTGATGACACTCCGCCTTGTAGATCTAGCGATTGCAAAGCAGTATGCAGACCTTTGTGACAGCCCAATGTTAGCTGCAGATATTAGTCAAATGATTCAGCAGGAATACTTATTGACATGGCATTGGAGTCAGTGGGTGATTCGTTTGAGTCAATCGGATACTCCTTTGACTCCTCAGCTCATGGCTGAGGCTCCTATTGAGACTCCTCTTGTTTATCCTTCTCTATCGACAAGCTATCATTTAGGGACGCAAAAACCAGAAGAGGCTTTGTTTGAGCTATTTCATCAGCATAAACTACCCTATTTAACGACCTTGAATTACCTTCAAATTTTTATCTTGAAGCATTATCGTCAAGCGTGTGAGTTACCCTCAGAAGGAAGCCATATTGCACTCAAGCCTATGAATGCCCTGCCCAGTTTGTGCTATGGTGAGTCTCCTGCTGTCTTGGCAGAGTGTCAAGATTTGTTTCAGCGAGCCATTATTTCGAGTGTTGAGGGTATTGCTTCGGGTCTTGGTACGGTTGGCTAGAGAGCCTCTGTGTGTGAGGCGGTCTCCCTATGAAAAAGTTTTCATAGGGAGATGCTCGCTATTCGTGCTTTGAGGCGTGCTGGATATGAGCAATGAGAATGCTTGGGTCTTCGGGATGAGCGTAGGGTGCTTCTCGTAGGACGTAGCCTTCTTGCGTAAGACTTTGAGGGACATTCAAAGCACTTTGGCTTTCATGGGCAAGCCAGAGTGTGAGCATGCCTTCTTGCGGGAGTTTCTCCATGGCAAGGCGTGCTTTCACAAAGTTGAGTGGGCATTTCGTACGTCTAAGATCAAGAAAAGCAGAAGCGTCGAGAGGGGGCGACATGGCGTGTCTCTTAAGTGTGAGGGATTTAAGCACTGTGACTGAGTGTGACCCTTAGATGGGTGATTACCGTGTGGTAGACTTCAGGTTGAATAGTCTCTGGGCATGTTTGTAGTACAGACAGGGCTTGCTGTAAAGCACGATTGACCCCATGCCATGCCCTCATGTGTTGCTGACGACGTAGAGGTGACATCAGTGTACACTGAAATCTAGCATAGTCCTCGGTCTGATGTTCTGCAACGACCTTGAGCATGTTAAGTATAATGTGTAGAGAATGCTTTTGCTGAGGAAACACAAAAGGTGTTTGGAGCAACTGATGTACGAGACGCTCTAAAATAGGGTCGTAAGTTAAATACGTGGCTTTGATACGATGATGACCTTTTCCAATGCGACGATAGCTCGGTTTAAATACGTGTATCGAGCCAGGGGTGGGGGGTGAAGAATCAAATGTCATGGTGGGATGTTCCTATACCCATGTAACCCTTGCATAGAGCCTCATGAACGGAATGCACAGGGTCGTAAAGATTTTTGAAGAATAAATGCTAGACTTCACTGTAGCAAGTTTAGGGTTGAAGTTAAGAGGGTAGGGTTTGAATCTCACTTAGCTGAAGGAAGGAGCTTCAAGGACTAAAAGATTTTGTATAAAGGGCGGTTGTGAAAAATCACTTGCCAACCTTGTTTGCTTGCAGTAGCATATCACGTATAGATTTGTATGTAGATAACGTAAGCATCACTATATCATGGCATAGTAGCTCAGTTGGTTAGAGCATACGGTTCATACCCGTAGTGTCGCTGGTTCGAATCCAGCCTATGCCATTTTTTCATGGCTTGATTCCTACAAACACGGGATGCTTTTCAATAGACCCCTAGGCAACCGTTATTGTTTTTTGCTACACTGAAAACCTATAGGCTCTTTATGTTTTAGGGTGGTCTATCGAAGCTGTTGTTTCAGTTGCACTTAAAAGCACTTTTATCTGGGAAACTTCCTATGGTAGCGTATTCTTTTGCTGTCTTGGTTCTTTTGAAAGGTCTGTCTGCCCCAGTGGTGCTTTATACGGAGAGTCCGAAGGTGCTTTATGAAGAGCTGAAACATCTTTGGCAGAAAGCTTCGGTTGCGTCTCCTAAGCTCATTGAGAAAGAAACCTCAGGACCCCTTAAACGGGTTTGTTTTTATGACATTGATATTGTAGGGCTTGCTTTACAAGGCGATACCCCTCATCCTCTTCTACCTCAAGCTCATAGTCCTGTTTCTAGTGCTAGCTATCCTTCAGTTTCTGCGTATATGAAACCCTCTTCTGTTACGTAACGTACCAAATTTTCGTGGAGAGTCTCTATAAGACACTCCTTTTTTAAAAGTCTTTCTTCATTTTACTCTGTATAGTATAAAGGCAAGCCTCTTTACGAATGTATAGTTCTCCTACCATTGATAAAATTCATCTTTCTCATAAGTCTCGTCAAACCACGACTCAGCGTTATGATGTTAGCACGCAACTGACCACCGAAAAGCAAGCGTTGGTGTGTAGCCTTTGGCAAGAGGTGCAACATCAAGAGCCAGAGACGCTTCCTGTTCTTTTACAGACGCTTCAGGCTTGTGGCACGGTTGCATTGCCTGCGGCAGTTCATGAGGGGACTCCTTTAGGGTTGCATACTTCTGCGGCTGTTTTGAAAGCACAGCAGTTACATGTAGCAGGGGCATTAGGGTTTCCTCATCCAGCGTCTCGAGGGGAGGTTCTCAGTAAGGAAATGCCTATGGAAGCTTTTGAGGCTTGGGTGACCGCACAGCTCGGGATTTTATATGCGTTTTTTAAAATTCATCAGCTTGAACTTCAGTCTGTACGATGTGACGGTGTGTTGTATCAAGCCTTTTATCAGCCAGAGCTTTTTCCTTATCTTGACGCACTCAAACAAGTGTTGCATCGCTTTGACCCTTGGTTGCATTGGGTGGTACCTTACAGTCAAGGCAGTGACTATCTTCAAAGTACCCAAGGCACGTGTCCTCCATTATTGATAGAGTTACCGATTGGGTATCGTGTAGGGTCTTCCTTTGAGCCTCTTGCAAAACACCCACTTACCCCTGAACAAACCAAGCAACAACTTGAAGGGTTATTGTTACGTAAGCAACTCACCACGCTTGATGGACAAACCTTGACCCTCCCCTCTCACGTGTCATTACACGGAGTTTATGTGGCACCTCAGCACCCTCAATGGGCGGACGTGTTAACGGTTGCAACCAAGGTCGTTCCTAAGGTATTGCCTGCCACTGTCGTTGCCAGTAGCCATTCTGGATGGCTTTCTTAGTCACGGTGAGGGCTTCGCTGGTAGATAGTATTCGCTCTTGTGGTATGGATTCTTCTTGGATTTTTTTGATTCGCCCAAGTCGTAGGTTCAGGGATGAGCTTTATTGGGACACTGTGGGGTCTCACCCTGTGGTTAAAGGGTTTCGTGTCAGCATGTGTTTAGATAATATGAAATTCACTTTTTAAGTTTATGATAACAGTACGTCTTCTCCATTCCAAGCTTATGTCCCGCTTTGGACGACACATGCTTTGGGTATTACCTGGCTTATCGTTTAAGCGTTGGATTGGTGGTGGTGTTCTAGGGACACTGCTTCTTCTGTTGGGGTCAAGTTTATTACTCAATTTACAACCCGTGACCGCATTTATCCGATGTATTGAATATCTCGGAAAGCTTATTCCTAATCCTCTTAGTGGGATGATTTGCTTTGTCCTTGGCTTGGGAATGTTTATTCCTAGCTATCGGAAATTAAGACATCTTTTCTTTGAAGGAACGCAAACGGAAGGAAAGGCTTTTATTGAGGCGTTGTATCGTCACAAGACCTTGTCACAGGGCCCTAAAATTGTTGCTATTGGTGGTGGGACTGGTCTTTCAACCTTGCTTAGAGGCTTAAAGCATTACACGACGAATCTCACGGCTGTGGTAACCGTAGGGGATGATGGTGGTAGCTCTGGGGTGCTTAGGGTGGAGCATGGCATTATTCCTCCAGGTGACATCCGAAACTGTATTGCCGCCTTGGCGGATGAAGAACAACTCATTACCGAGCTGTTTCAGTATCGGTTCAATATGGGAGATGGCTTATCAGGACATAGCTTTGGTAATTTATTTTTAACGGCTTTATGTCATATTAAGCAAGGCGACATGTTACAGGCGATTCGGGAATCGTGCAAAGTATTGAATGTTCGAGGAAAAGTATTGCCTGCAACGCTTGAGCAACTCAAGCTTGTGGCAACCTTTACGGATGGCTCTCAAGTGGTGGGAGAGTCTCAGATTCCTGAAGCTAAAAAAACAATTCAAACCTTGAGTTTGTCTCCTGAGGCACCTAAAGGGCTGGAAGAAGCGGTCAATGCCATTCGTGAAGCGGATCTCATTATTTTGGGGCCAGGGAGTCTCTTTACCAGTGTGTTACCTAACTTACTCATTCCTGATATGGCACAGGCTTTTCTTCAGTCTTCCGCAAAAAAGGTGTATGCTTGTAATATTGTGACACAACCAGGGGAAACGGATGGGCTTGATGCGTGGGGGCATGTAGATGTCTTATATCGCCATTTAGCGTCGCATCCGTTGGCTGTAGAACGCCATGGCTGGCTTGATGCGGTGGTGGCACATCCTCCTTTGGATTTAGAGACGTTGCCTGACAAATATCATAAAGCAGGTGCAGTGCCTGTTACGCTTGATACAAAAGCCTTCCAGCATTATGGTATTACGTGTTATATCAGCCCTTTAATGCCTGATACGCCTGGTGTCATGACCCATGTTCGGCATGACTCTCAGAAACTAGCCGCTGCCATTTTGACATGGTATGAACACTATCGGTAAGGGATGCTTATGACCTCGCATTGCACAGCGCCTATTCGGATTCCTACCCTTTATCGTAAAAAGCAAGCTCAAGAAAAAGTGCTGGCGGTGACAGCCTATGACTTTACCACGGCAACCCTCATTGAAGCCAGTGGGGTGGTGGATGTGGTGCTTGTGGGAGACTCTTTAGCGATGAGTGTGTTGGGGCATTTGGATACATTATCTGTGACATTAGATGAAATGATACTGTTTGCTCGGGCGGTTTCAAGAGGGATTTCACGCTGTTTTGTGGTGGGAGATTTACCCTTTGGAAGTTACCATACTAGTATTGAGCAAGGGGTTGAAAGTGCAGTTCGCTTTATGAAAGAAGGACGTGTCCATGCGGTGAAGCTTGAGGGTGCCACCCCTTTTCATATCGAACTTATTCGGCGATTGGTTCAGCAGGGTATTCCTGTGTTAGCCCATGTGGGCTTCACCCCTCAGTGGCTTCATCAACTGGGTGGGTATCGGGTACAAGCACGAGAGGCTTCTCAGCAAGAACAGCTATTGTCGGCACTCCATGCCTTGGAGCAAGCGGGTGCTTTTGGCGTAGTCCTTGAGATGGTGCCTTCCGAGGTGATGGCGTGGTTGCAGGAGCAAACTTCTCTTCTTACCATTGGGATAGGTGCAGGTGCTACCACGGATGGTCAGATTCTTGTGTTGGATGATTTAGTGGGAAGGCATGACGCTACCTTTCGATACCCTCGTTTTAGCCCTCCGTGGGTTCAAACAGGTGTACTCATTCAAGCCACGCTACAGCAGTATCATGCCAAGGTTCAGGCTGGACTGTTCCCTAAGAGAGAGCATACGTTTTAACCCTTCCTCCATGCAGAGGATGTGACGACACAATGACAAGGTGAGCCAAGAAGAGGCTCCTCTGACTGCAGGAGTTTATAAGCCCTCGTACTGTATAGTGGCTGCAAGTAGGTCGAATCATCCCTATAAACTCGTAAAACATTGCTTGTTTTCAAGTGCGAGCTTTGCAAAGTGCAGTCTATTTTAATCAAGTATGTCTTAATCTCAGGTTAGATGTGAATAAGGTGAGTGCCATGGTACGTTCTACCCCGACCCCTCAAGTACAACACTCAGAGGTGCCTTCAGACTCACAATCTCATAGATCCTCTCAAGAGTCACATGGTTCCCTTGCTCGAGAGAGGTTTTTACAATGGTATCAATGTATGGCAACTCGTGTGAGTTGGGTTGTATATCTGTTGGCAGGCTTGAGTCTCATACGTGTTGTGAGCTTGGCTATGGGAGCATGGATGCCGGAGCCTGTAGCTTCTTCGCTTGAGCAGCTTGGGTATTGGGTCGAGTTTCCTTTTAAATCTTTGGTTGGTGTATGTCCTCAGGTGTTGGAGAACCCTTGGTTGCCTCCTTTTAAGTTTGCAAGTTGGTCTCATCATGAGCAAGTACTCCATCCTTTAGGGCTAGGCGTTGCATTGTCCTTGATGGGGATAGGTTTTTGGGTGCGGTATCGCTCTCCAGAACGAGTACAGCAACTCTATACGCTTTGGGAAGAATATCAATCTTATTGTCAAAATAAGGCTGTGTTGTCTGAACAGCTCTTTGCACAAGAAGCATTGTACCGAGAAGCCATGATTGAACTCAATAATGAAAAAGATGTGTTACAGCTTACGGTATTCTTAGATGAGTTGACCCAAGTGTATAATAAAAAGTTTTTCCTTGAATCGTTAGATAATTTGTTTAATGAGCAAGAACGTGTGAAAGACCATTTTGGACTCACGATGTTTGACTTGGATTATTTCAAAAAAATCAATGATACCTATGGGCATATTGTAGGAGACCATGTGTTGCAAGGTGTGGCTCAAGCCATCCAACGTATTGCAGGAGGAAAAGGCTATTGCTGTCGCTTTGGTGGTGAGGAGTTCTGTCTCTTGATGCCAGGTCTTGAGTTTAAAGAATCATTAGAGGTGCTACAAAGAGTGCATGCAGAGGTTGCAAAATTACGTTTTGATGAGGCACCAGGGTTACGTGTGACACTCAG
>JBJTUH010000037.1:0-21493 GCA_046080605.1 Vampirovibrionales bacterium | reverse complement strand
TTTAGAAGATTTACCTGCCTTGATGCCTTCATTGCGTAAAATGAGTGCCTCTTTGCCTAACCCTTCCCGTGATTCCATAGAGATACTTCCTGCATAACCAAAGCCTTTTTCTGGAAAGCGTTTATAGGCTTCTAAGGCGGTTTCTGCCGTCTTATTCAGGGGGTTGTTTAAGGGGAAGGCGGGCTTAAATCCAAGCTTTTCATAAAACGGTGCAGGATGTATTCTTTTTGAGCCATCAGCCTCCAGTACGACATGACCATGATGTCCTTTTAAGAAAGAAAGCTCACTGGCAATACGCATGAGTCCAGTACCTGTACGTTTAATACCATCGTCTTTCGCAGATTCTGTATTGAGAGAGTCCACAGAAAATAAAGCGGACATGTTCGTGTGTCGTGGTATGGTTTTGTTGGTACTGGTTACAAGGTATCCAAGAGTACTGTTGCCATGGAGTGCCTTTAGGGTTTCAGTTGCCACAGGTGTGGTACGGGAAGGTCGTGTAAAATACTCTTTGGTTCTTTCTACCGTAATCTTAATCGGTTGGGTATTATCACGAATGGTTCCTAAAAAAGTTCCGATGGTTGTGTTCATTGGCTTAATCGTTCTTTGGTACGTGTGTTATGTTTAAATATGAACTTATGTGTTTATGAAGTGTGACATAGCTTTTGTTAATCCCATATTTGAGCATTAGGCTTTGGCTTTATGGAAGCATAAGAACTCAATGGTGTAAGGTTTGGATGCCCCACAATAAGATTTCCTGTTTTTTGTGCTGTTTTTACTTCGTTAAGGATGCTATGACCTTTTCGAACACGATTCATGGTATAGGCTTTTGTTCCTTTAGGGGCTGTTTCTAAAATATTTTCCATAATTTGGTGTGGCGATAATCCTTTCTTTATGCCCTTGTCTCGTTGTTTTAGAGCTTCAGTACCAAGCCCCTCAGAAGATTCCATAGAAATACCTGTAGGGTATTGAAAAGGTTTGTTGGATGTAGCGTTATACTGGTTTAATGCTTGTTGAGCTTTTATAGATTCTTGATTCCCTGGAGAAAACTTTGCTTTAAACCCCAATTTACTGTAAAAAGGTGCTGGATGAATGACTTCTTTTCCTGTAGCCCATAGTCTAATATACCCTTGGTTTTGTGTTAAAAAAGCACGTTCCATTGCTGCATCCATAAGACCTGTACCAACATATTTTGCCTGTCCATGGGCAGTACTGGTTGATAACCCCTCTATGTATAAGCCCTCTTTTGTAATGCTTGATGTTATATTGCCTAGAGGGTTCTTACCAGTGTAGGCTTTCCAAGTTTCTTGAGTGGAACCCTCATCCCAGAGTCCTTGAATGTTGTGTAATTTTACTGCAAGTGGTTTTTTAGTTTGTATAGATATTGCATTGAATTGTCCTATGAGTGGGTATGCCATGTGTGCTATTGCCTTATCATATTGATGGAGGGTATGAGATAAATTATTTTAATAATTAAAACATTATAAAAGCAAATATTGCCTTAGGTAGAAATGAAACCTTTCCCCTTTTTGATAGGGGCTATTAAAGATAATGTCAATACCTTTTAACCAATTAACCAAGAAAGAGGTCACTGGTTCTTGGGTTTGGTGTTGAAACTAAATGGTGGGCAGTACTGGACTCGAACCAGTTGATATACTCCTAATCAAACGACATTGGGTTTATGACATGAAATGAGTGCTATAGTATAATAGAGACCAGTACATTTTCCTTGTGCTTCAGTGAATGCTTGCCATGAAACGCCACCGTTGTGATAAGTTCCCCTTTTTGTTCATGAGGTCTATGGTTTTATGATGACGGTGATGTCTCTTACTCAAGATACTATCTTTTGTCCTCGTGTAGAGCTTGATCGTTTGATGGAAGCATGGGAACTTGCAAAACATGAGGGCCCCCAGATTCGAGTACTGTATGGAGAAAGTGGTGTTGGAAAAACCCGACTGATTCAAGAGTTTTACAAAACCTTGGCTGAAACAGAAAACCCACAAGGCTATTGGCCTGCTGAGATTCATGCACCGCAGCACGGTCCACGAGATATACAGGTTAACCCCAATTTTGAGGGATATCAGCCCAACGGTGGGCAGAAAGTGCCACTTCCTTATGTATGGTGGGGGCTAAGGTTTTCATCCTCTTTGACAGGAGAAAGTGCGTTGGCCACTTATGTCCCTCATCTTCAACCGCATTTACAGGCACTCTATGCGTTTCGTCAACTTATGGGGTTGGGTATAAAGCTTGCTTTGAGTTCTACGCCTGTTACCTTTCTTGAGGCTTTACCTCAAGTTGCTGACTGGTTTCAACAACATCAAGAAAGTATTACAGCTTGGTGTGCTCATGCAAAAAATGCTTTAGAGTCTTTTCTGTATTGGAAAGTGAAAAACGTACTTAGTGATTTCCATTCATTGAATGATGAAGTTACAAGCTCGGTAGGGTGTTTGGAAGCTCATAAACAGACAGGTGCCGTTGGAACACTGATACAGCAACAGCAGGATAAGCGATTGAATGGGCTACTGAAAGATTTAGAGAGTTTATTGACAAGTACGAAACGTGGGATTGAAACAGTCCCCATGGTACTCGTGTTGGATGATGCCCAATGGATGCGTGGTGACCGAGAAGCTTTACGATTTATTGCACAATTCCTTGAAAAAGCCTATGAGAACCACTGGCCCCTTTTGGTGATTACAACCTATTGGCAACAAAACCTTTTGGAAGATCTCCAGAATCAGCCTTTATTCAGTAACCTTGAGCAGCTTGGTCATGCTGTAGATGCTTTAAACTATGACCCACGGGCTTTGAAGCCAGGACCTCAGGCTATCCATAATCCTCAAAACGCCATGACCTACTTAGAGGAGGCAACCGTTCAGTTTGTCGTGCTAGAATCGGTTGATTTAAGCCCTTTACTGAGCCGTGTGTTACCAGGGGTATGGGCGGATGAAATACAGCGAGAGCATCTACGTAAGTTTTGTCATGGATACCCCATGTTAGCCCATGAGCTGATAGCCACCTTGAAGCCACACTATTTTGAAGCCTCAGACAAGAACAAGCCCCTTAACCAGCGAGGTCTAAACTTAATGCGTCACGCAGGTGGACCCGTTCAAGCTTTAGAGCAAGTGCTTCGGGAGCGACTGAGCCAGCTAGATGAAACTCAACCAGATGTGTTAGTGCTTTTAAAGTTAGCGAGTCTGCAAAAAACGGCTGAAGGGCTTACGGTGAGTGTAAGGCTATTAGAACAGTTGTGGGCTTGGTGGCCCTACAAGGTGAATGCTGAAGAGCCTTTTCACACCTTATTACAACAAGCCAGCCTGCAGGGATTTGGGAGTAGTATAAATGAAACCTTCTGGGAGTTTAGAACTCTGAGCCATAGGGCGGTTTGTGAGCAACAGTTTGACGACACTGAGCAACAAGAAGCAATGGTAGTACAGGAACAGTGCCTTAAAGATTGGTATAAAACATTTGATCCGACAAATGCGTATGACCAGCCTGATGCGGTATTACTCCTGCATCTTTTGGCAGTGGTCTATAAGAAATTAGGAGAAGATCATCGTGATTATGCAATACTGATGATGAATATGGGTAATGTGTATGATACCCAAGGGAAATATGACGAGGCACTCGCTCAGCATGAAAAAGCAGAGTCTGGATTAAAAAAGTTAGGAGAAGATTATCGTGAGTATGCAATGCTGCTTATAAACATGGGTACTGTGTATAATGCCCAAGGGAAATAAAACGAGGCACTCGCTCAGTATGAAAAAGCAGAGCCTGGATCAAAAACGTTAGGAGAAGATCATTCTCATTATGCTTGTCTGATGATGAACAAGGGTAATGTGTACTCTGCTCAAGGAAAATATGATGAAGCATTAGTGCAGTATAAAAAAGCAGAACCTATATTAAAAAAGTTAGAAGAAGATTATTGTGATTATACCAAGCTTATGATGAGTATGGGTAATGTGTACTCTGCTCAAGGAAAATATGATGAAGCATTAGTGCAGTATAAAAAAGCAGAACCTGGATATAAAAAGCTAGGAGAAGATCATCCTAAGTATGCTCTTTTAATGATCAATATGGGTGTTGTGTATTATGCTCAAGAAAAGTATGATAATGCATTGATTCAGTATGAAAAAGCTGAAATTGCATTAAAAAGATTAGGAGAAGGTCATCGTGATTACGCTGGTCTGATGATCAATATGGGTAATGTGTATAGTGGCCAAGGAAAATATAATGAGGCATTAATCCATTATGAAAAAGCAGAACCTAGATTAAAAAAGTTAGGGGAAGACCATCCTAAGTATTCCAAGCTTATGATGAATATGGGTAATGTGTACAGGTCTCAAGGGAAATATGATAAAGCATTCGCTCAGTATGAAAAAGCAGAACTGGGGTATAAAACGTTAGGAGAAGATCATCCTGATTACGCTGGTCTGATGATCAATATGGGTAATGTGTATGATGCCCAAGGGAAATATGACGAGGCGTTCGCTCAGTATGAAAAAGCAGAACTGGGGTATAAAACGTTAGGAGAAGATCATCCTGATTATGCTTGTCTGAGGATGAATATGGGTAATGTGTATTATATCCAAGGGAAATATGACGAGGCACTCGCTCAGTACCAAAAAGCAGAACTGGGGTATAAAACGTTAGGAGAAGATCATCCTGATTATGCTTGTCTGAGGATGAATATGGGGCTTGTGTATAAAGCTCAAGGGAAATATGATAAAGCATTCGCTCAGTTTGAAAAAGCAAAGCTTGGATTTGTAGTTTTGGGAATACAACATCCTCAGTATGTTTTATTTCGGGAAAACTACCGTGAATTGCTTGAAACGATGGAGTATACTTCTGAAGCCATTGAGGCTTTACTTGATGAATTAGATCGTCAGGCAGAGGAATACAGCTAACACCATTCAGAATAGTGGAACTTCTTGTAAAAGCCCAACACGCAGTTTGGACAGAAAGAGGTCACTGGTTCTTTGGTTTGTTGTTGAAACTAAATGGTGGGCAGTACTGGACTCGAACCAGTGACCTCCACAATGTCAATGTGATGCGCTACCAACTGCGCCAACTGCCCACAATCTAGTTTGTTTGTTGATGCCACAAGATAAAATTAATGATATATCTCGTAACAACCTAGGTATTATTAACCCCTAAAGGCTTTGCAAAGTCAAGCAGCATTTAAGCCAAGGTGGCTTGAGGTAACTGTGTCTTGGCTTCAGTAGGACCTGCAATGGCAATGACACTTTGAGCTGGGGTGCCAAATACTTTTTGTGCAACCTGCTGTACTTTTTCGGGGGTAAGCTTCATGAGCTTATCCTCAAGCATTTCTAGGGTTTCAGGGGCTTGCCCCACACTGAGCTGAGACATATTAAGTCCTCCGAGTCCCTTGGCACTTTGGGCATCCAGTCTCATTTCAAGCAGTAGTTCTTTTTTTGCACGCTCAAAGGTTTCAGCATTCGGAGGTGTTTTTGCCATGTCACTTACAATACTTTGTAAATGAGTAATAGCCTGTTGTACTTTGGGCGTTTGGGTGTGGGTATCAAGGGTAGGGTCAATTTCTGCCGAGATGGTAAAAACTCCTAGGTCTCTTAGCGTACTGTAATGGCTGTGGGTACTGTACACTAAGCCAAGTTGTGTACGGAGTTGCTCAAATAACGGACCACTCATCCCCGAGAGTGTTCTGGAGGCTAGCATAAAGGCAAGGCGGTCTTCTGATTTTAAACTGGGGGCTTGCCATGCCCCTACCATATGAAATCGGTTCAACCTATCATCAGGCTTCCATAGTAAGGCACTGCCATTGGCAAGTTTGGGTAAGGGGTCAAGATGATTCATGACCTCAAAACTTGGAGGAATAGGGGCAGCTAAAGGGGTGTCGGCTTGCCGAACCCAAGGGCTTTGTGTGGTTGGCTTTTGCCACTGGGCGTGTTGAATGGCAGTATTCAGTAACGAGGTTTGTACCTCATTCGGATGCCCCGAGACCATTTGAACGGTCACAGCTTCTGGATTCATCACACTTTGCTGAAAGACCTGCTTTAAACGCTCCATGGGCTGGGCTGTGATGGCTTGGCGTAACTGAGAGGTGGTTTGTGCAAAAGGATGCTGTTGCCCAAACAGATGTTGCTTGAGGCGTTCTTCAAGTTGCACATCGGGGTCAGATTCTGCGGTTCTTAAATTGGCTTGGAAAGTATTTTGTATCATCTGATACACTTTTTCGTCCATTAAGGGCTGTTTAAGGAGTTGGTAGCCTAGTCCTAACAGTGCGATTTCATCGCCTTTGGGACCATTCAGTACAAGCTGTACGCGTTCGCCTTCATTGGCAATAGAAATTTGAATCCCACGTTCTGCCAAAGCCGTTTGAACACTCCGTGAGACAGGCGAGCAGTTCAGTAAAGCAGGCTGTAACAAGGGTGTAGGCAAGGTGTTGGTGCCTATGGGAAGTGAAAGCGTGAGTTGGCAATCTTTGGCATCTGGTTGATAAATTAAGTGTGCTTTCATACCATTGGCAAGCTGCGTCACTTTTGCAGTGGCTTGAGAGTGTTGCAACGGTTGGGTTTGAGTAAGTGGCTGAGTGACTCCCTGAGAAGTCGCTACTTCAGATGTAGCCTCGGGCATGAACCCACTGCTATTAGGGTTCAGTATCCCTTGAAACTTGGTAACAGCGGGTATTTTGGGGGTGACACTACCGCTATGTGTTGCGTTAAATGGATTGCTTGAGGGCGTGTCAAGCCCTTTGAGAGGACTGATGGAGGGCGCAGGAGCATCGAGGGTGACGGTGGGTAAAAACCCACGTGTTTTTCCAGGAAGCCCTACGACCATGGCAAATTGTTCAGGACGTAGATAGGTTTTTGCGACCCGTTGCACATCTTCTGGGGTGATGCTATCAATCCATTGAGGGTAGTGGAGCCAGTAGTCCATGCTTCCTGCGGTGGCTTCTGACCCCATTTGCATGGTGGCATTGTAAACATCTTGCTGGTTTAAATTAAAGTGAGTTTTGAGTCTTTGCTTCACGTTGTCGAGTAAGATAGGACAAAGTTGCTGGTGGCTATATTGGGTGAGGGCATTACGGAAGGCTTCCCCTGCTTGAGAGACATGCTGAGGGTCACTATAGCACTGGAATAACACAGAGCCATCCTTCTTCAGAGGGGCATATTCCATATCAAGGTTACTAATCAGCCCAAGCCGTTCTTCTAAAATGGCGGGTAAGGGAGATTGAGAATCTCCCCCTAAGTACGTTAAAAGACATTCCATGGCGGCACGGTCTTTAGGAGAGGTGAGAGCAGGCGCCCGAAAGCCGAATTGCAGAAATGCTTGCTGAAGTTGAGGGTCTGTGTAAACAGACATTTGCATTTTACCCTCAGGCTGTTGATACTTCAGGGCTTGTGCTTGTACCGCCTTAAGCGTTTCTTTTCCTTGGGGTAGTGACTCAGGGCGGTTAGGGTTTTGTGCTACAAGAGGGGCGAGTAATGAAGCAACCTCTTGTGGGTTGACGTTCCCTGAAATGACGGTTGTAAGATTTTCTGGCTGGTAAGCGTGACGGTAATAGGTTTGCACGTCTTCGGGGGTAATGCGTAAAATGTCCGAAGGGAGTCCGTGTGTTTGAAAATGTGGACGCTGGAATAGGAGTTCATACAGCTTGGTTTGTCCCTGAACTTCAGGGGCTTTCATCCGCTCGCAACTTTCTGCAAGTACATTGCGCTTTTCCTGATACAGGGTTTGAGGGCTATACACAGGCTGAAGCACTTCCTCCATATGTAACGCTAACATTTTCGGGAGGTTTTCCTGATGGAAGGTGAGTTCATGTTGAATGACCTCATGATCCGTTGACGCATTGGGCTGGGCACCGTCGTGTTCTACTTCTTTAATCCACGCATTAGGCGTAGGATGATTGGCGTGAGCCACAAAATGCAGATGTTCATCCAGATGGGCAATCCCAGAAGGCAATCCAAAGGGGCTATTTTGCTGGGGGGTTAAAATACTATTTTCTAGCACTGACCCTGCATTCACAAAGGTACGAGTACTGACCACATGGGTTTCAGGGCGTTGCTCAATGAAAAGCTTATGTCCGTTAGGGTATTGCCATCCCGTGAGGGCAAACCCTGCGGGAGATTGACCTTGAAATATCCTACGAGGTGCCATGGCTTGTGCCATGCCTTGAGGGTCTAGGTTGGTGACTTGTGGCATCCCTGCGTGAGGGTCTTGGTAAGTGGTGTTACTTTCTGAAGAAGAAGACGGAGGCATCATATTCGAGGCTAAGGGTGAGTACTTGGGTACTTGGCTCACGGGTACCTGACTGATGGGCTTACTTTGAAACGAGTAACTATCTTGGGCAGGGGGAATGCTATGGGTGGTTGCGTTTGGGTCAGTGTTGTTGGCAGAAAGGGTAGTCTCTCCTGAACGCATAGGCTGTATGCCTACAGGGGAAGGAAACGTTTGTTTTTTATGTGAAAGAAGACCCCAAATCATACCCTAAAACACCCTATACACTCAATGGTAACAAATAATGCCGTGATGCACTTGGCACCTAAAATCGCTGAAGTCTTAGCACGTCGTATGAGAGACCCCACACCCACGGTTCTCACATCGTGAAGTAACCCAAGCCACAGTAAAGCCGTGAGATGCCCTATTCACATAAACGGTGGCTTATGCCTTTTTTGTGTTCTGTCGTTAGAACACCACGGCATCATGTGAAGAGGGCACTGCTGAATGACCCATTGACGCTTAGTATGGCATGGTATCCGTCAGGTTACCTTGTGCCACAATCCCTTATGCTATATTGTACTAAAGTTTTACAAAAGTATGACATCTTCCTTCATAGGCTGTTACAAACCATTACGTTTAGAGGGTACCAAGGTGGCGGTGTGGTACGATGATAAGCCTCAAGGGTTTTGAATGTTCGGTTTTAATGTGGTATGGCTAGGGTTTTAGCGTTTAGGATGACTTCTCATGGAACAGGGATATGAACGTGCTTCACAGACAACGGTGTCATACACCCGAGCGTTTGCCCCTTTGGGTGGCGGTTTGGTAAGTTCTTGCCAAGAGCGGGTACAGGAGGCTGTATTAGAGTCTGTGCATCCTGTCACATTAGGATGGCTCACGCTTCCTTCTGCCACCTGCCACGCCTATACTTGGCAACTCCAAACACCCACCTATGCCGATGCAATGGCACTACCCAACCGTGTATGTTGGCGTTCTGTTGCAAAGCCTTTTCAATTTCTACCCTTGTGGTTGAGCTTATCCCCTCATGAACGTGCGGTACTTCCTACAGAGGCGATTGCGATTGCCTGTGCCAGTCATAGCGGGATGCCGACTCATCTTGCATGGGTACAGTGGTGGCTGAATCATCTTCCTGCTCAAAGCCAAGTGCGTTTATGTTGCGGTGTTCATCCTCCGTTAGGCTTACAGGGACTGCCAATGTCTGACCCCTTAGTCACTGCTGTGCTAGGGGCTTCTGGCGTTTCTTCCTTACATCACAATTGTTCAGGTAAACACAGTGCTTTTTTAAACTGGATGTATCGCTCTCATCCTGAGGCATGGCATTCATGGCGTAACGATGAGACTTCCATGCAGTACCCTGAAGCCGTCTTAAACGTTTGGTGTCGTTTGATTGAAACTTGGCTCCTTGAGCAAGCTATCCCTGAGGTGTCATCGTTATCTTGGCATTATGATGGATGCACCTTGCCTGTGCCAAGCACCTCGTTTGAAACCTTGGCAAGAGCCTACCATGCCCTGTGGAAAAACCCTGTCACACGCCCTATTCTGCTTGCTATGGCAAAGCATCCTGAGCTTGTGGCAGGCACTACGGCACCCACACAGCACTTAGGCGATTGGCGTTTGGATACCTATCTTATGAGACAAAGTACGTCTTCTGATACGGGTACGTGTAGCTCGTTGGTGAGTAAATCGGGTGCCGAGGCACTGGTGTGTGTGTTACGCCTGAGTACAGGAGAAGTGTGTGTGTGTAAGGTATGGACGGGGCATCAGCCCACCCGAGATAGTCTCGTGCCTCAGTTACTGCAAAGCCATGGCTGGTTAGGGTAGAGGGTAGTGAAGTATTTGCATACTTTTAGGGCATGTGGCTTGAATTTTTTCAATGATACTTAAAAGCTCACTTTCATAGGTATTTTTGTGCATCATGGAAAATAATAAACAAGTAATCCAGTGTATGAAGTTATCGATTTTAGAGTCTGTATTGGTTGGTAAGTCTTTCCATAGAGGAGGCTTAACACGAATTGATTCACCTAATATTTTTTCGTGATGAACGCATAAGTTTCTTAAATGGCGTAAAGCATTGAACACATCAATAAGCTTATATGCTTTGAAACTTTTTGGTAAAGCAAATTTTTTTACAATAGCAATTAATGCCTGATTTGAAAATTTTGAGTGTTTCATGAGATAGCATAGCGTTCCAAACTCATGAGATTGAAGAACAACCCAAGCGGGTAGCTTTGTATGGTTTGGGTACTGCTGAAAAAATAGCTTGGTTGACTGAGCTTTGTATTCACTTTTGCTTTTACTTTTTCCAGATTTCTCTGTCGCCTTGTCTATAAGATTTAAATCAGAATAGTCTGAGTGGTAGCACCAATAAATATCTTTTCGCTCTTGAATTAATACTTCTATTAACTGGGTTTTTAACCTGGACTCGATCTTAAGGAGCATGACGATTAGTATTTGACGTAGTTCTTCATTTCGCTGGTATGCTTCAATAATATCTCTTCCTTGAGTACCTTCTTTAAAGCATTTGGTATTACCACTTATATCGTAAAAATGCCTAAAATATTGCGAAAATTTATAGTAGCCTATGGTATTAATGATTGCTAAAAACTGAGACTCGTCTTCTTTTTCCTTAAAACACAAGCCACGCTTCTTCAGTAAGTTAATGTGATTTTCAGAGGATAGATACTCAAAAAAAGAGTCACCAGTGGGGCACTGGAACTTACGTTCCTTAGACGTGTCGGTGACTACGATAAAATTATATGTAAAACTTCTGCTGAATTGTCAATATTAACTATTGCTTCAGAAGTGCTTTCGGATGGAAGGCTCATAGACTCTATACTCATTTACAAAACTATAACACAACATAAAAATGGCATGGTGCAATAACCAGTATACTCCTTCTGAATGAACGAGATTAAGGAATCATAGGTCTCATTGAGTCTACTGGGCATAGGATTTGTTCTAAAAAAGATAGACTTTTGCAACAAAAGATGGGAAACTATACCCTAGCAACGTGTTACATGCTTTTCTGATGCTTTGGGCTTCCATGGCAATGAACCCTCAATGTAATACTGTATACTTGTACAACACCCCTCCAGTGTGCTATGTGTTCCTTTGTTTATCGGTTTATTTTTAAAGGATACCTTTCTCATGATGATGCGTGAAATGTCCCTTCAACAAGCTCAAGGTGCGTTTAACCAACTTCCTCAAATGGTGGAGCAAGATGAAGTCATTCTTGTCACCAATAATCAACAGCCAGCCTTAGCGATTGTTGAACCCAACCTCTTTCAGCATCTTTCCATGATGAGTGGATTCATCTTCAGCGATGAGAAGCGTACCCAAGAGTTTCAAGGGTTTGTGGAAGAGACCGTAAAGCGTTTTGAAGCCGAAATGGCTGCCGCTGGTCAGGGCTAATAAGGGGTGTATGGTTGTGTGTGGTTCTGAATGGTTTAAACCACAAGCACGCATTCATCCATAAATTCTTCAAGATGATTGACCCTCTTGTTTTTTAAAACAAAGAGGGTCTTTTGATGTCAAAGGAGTTTTTACGATGTCTATGAAGCCCCTTCAAAAGCGTTGCTTTTCTGATAAATGCGATCCTGTAAAACCAAAAACCACCAAGGACTGGACGCAAGAGGTGCGTCCTAGCACGGGGAAAACGATTCAAGCTGTTTGGAATATACTACGCCACCGTATGCCTGAGGGGTACGACACTTGGGAAGCTTTTGCTTCTGAGGTCTCTTTTTTGGATTTATTTGCAGGCTTGGGGCATATCACACAAAGTGCCGTCCAAGCAGGATGTGGTAGGGTGTATGCCTTGGAAAAACACCCTAAACGATGCCCGCTCATTCGTCAGTATGCCTCAAAACATCTTACCTCTTCTCAAACACTCGATGTGTTTCAGGCGGATGTTTTGCAAGCGGTGCAACATGCTTGCCCGCATTCAGGAGGGTTTTCCCTCATTTACATTGACCCCCCGTATGACTTACCTCAGCACGCTGGGCTTAGCATTTTTTGGGTTGAGTCTTTATTAAAACCTTTGTTGGGTCTGACCATGGCGGATGGGTCTCATGGGTGGTTCTCTCCTGTGGTGTCTTCACAAAACTGGGGCTATATTGTCTTAGAGTGCCGTGCTTCAGAGCTTGAGACGCTACAAACCCTTCTTGCTCATGCGTTGCCTACTTTGTGTATGGGAAACAACAAAGTGGGTATTGACTTTACACGTGTTTATGGTCAGGCGGGCTTGATTTTCCTTTCAAAAAATGATAAAGTAAGTTCATAAGGTAAAGCAAAGCTTTCTAAAAGCTTTTTTGATTGATTCCACACATAGGCTCACCCTGAAAATAAACGGCTCGGCACCCATGAGTTGTTTTTGGGGTGTAGTGCATGTGTCCATTGTCTGGGTACAGTGACATGTTTAAAAAAATTCAACGAGGATGTAAGCTCCTCTTTTTTGCCTGTCGTTTTTGGATGATTTATGGCAGACGTTTGGCATTATGGCGTATGAGGTTACCCCGATGGCAATCCGTGCCGCTGGTGCCTTCATTGCCTTTAGTCGCACCTTCAAGGTCTCGTGTTCATCGTCTACGTCCTAGTAGGGTTCGTTCGTACGCCTGATGGATGTAGGCTAGCATTTTATGGGTTTTAGGGCTAAAATAAAACCGTGAGAAAGTCGCAGGTTTACTTCTTCAGTTTTAAGAGGCATAACGTTTAGGATACCCCACTAAGGTTTAGGCTTAGTGAGGATGTCTCTGTGAGTTTCTTGATGTGTGTAGACTGTCAACCCATAACACAATCAACCGTAAATGAAAGGGGTTTCTCCCTATGATGATGGATAGTAGCATTGAGCAAGTGATTGCCCGTGAAGTGTTAGACTCTCGTGGTAACCCGACCGTGGAAGTCGATGTGATTCTTGCCAGTGGCGTATATGGTAGAGCTGCGGTGCCTTCAGGAGCCTCTACAGGGTCACGTGAAGCATTAGAATTGCGTGATGGCGATACCCAACGTTACTTGGGTAAAGGTGTCTTAAAAGCGGTTGATAATGCCAATGAGGTTTTAGCACCTGAGTTGTTAGGGGAAGATGCCCTTGACCAGCATGCTGTGGATCAAGCCATGCTTGACCTTGATGGTACCGAGTTTAAGAGTGCTTTAGGTGCCAATGCCATTTTGGGTATCAGCTTAGCCAATGCTCGTGCGGCTGCCAGCTTACTTGATGTGCCTTTGTATCGTTACTTAGGGGGTGTTTCTGCCCGTACCTTACCTGTACCTTTCATGAATGTGATTAATGGCGGTGCCCATGCGGATAACAACGTAGATTGTCAAGAGTTCATGATTGCTCCTGTGGGTGCAAGCTCTTTTTCGGAAGGCTTACGCATGGGGGCTGAGGTGTTCCATTGTCTGCGTAGCGTCTTGAAAAAACAGGGACTCGCCACAGGTGTAGGGGATGAGGGTGGATTTGCCCCTAACCTTAGAAGCAATGAAGAAGCCATTCAGTTGATTCTTTCAGCCATTGAGCAAACAGGGCTAAAAGTTGGCTCTGATATGTACTTAGGCTTGGATGTTGCCGCCAGTGAGTTCTATAAAGACGGTGCGTATCATCTTGAGGGTGAAGGCAAAGTGCTCTCAAGTGAGCAAATGGTTGACTTCTTGGCAAGTTGGGCTCGTCAGTATCCTATTGTTTCTATTGAAGATGGTATGGCAGAGCAAGACTGGGCGGGTTGGGCAAACCTCACCCGTGTGTTAGGGACTCAGGTGCAACTGGTGGGTGATGACTTGTTTGTCACGAATAAATCTATTTTGGCAGATGGGATTCAGCAAGGCTGTGCCAATAGCATTCTGATTAAACTCAATCAAATTGGTACACTCAGTGAAACCCTTGAAACCATTGCTTTGGCACATCGTAGTGGCTATACCTGTATGATTAGCCATCGTTCAGGTGAAACAGAAGATACTTTCATTGCTGACCTTGCGGTTGCGACCAATGCAGGACAAATCAAGACAGGGTCTTTATGTCGCTCTGAGCGTATCGCCAAATATAACCAATTGTTACGCATTGAGCAAGAATTAGGTCAAGGTGCTGTGTATGCTGGTCGAACCATCCTCAAGCAGGGTGCAAGCCAAGCTTGCCAAGCACCGCTGAGTGCTTGTTCCGTCTTATAGAGTTTCCTCTATCGACTTGTTTTAGCGAGAGGTAGGAAGCTCTGGGCAACCATCTTCCTGCCTCTTGGCTTTTCATGATGTTTTTTTCTTTAAGCTTTCTTACGTCCCCCATTTCCCCGATAGATGAAGAGACTTTTAATGATTCTATGTTCTTTGATTTCTGTGCCTTATGCCCGTGTACTGCGAGTATCAGGGTAGTACCTTGCATGTGCTGAAGTGTGTGCGTGCCATGTTTTCTTAAAAGAAGATGAATGACCACCCTTAATACCCTTTATGAGGGTTTAAAATAGATAGTTGAAGCATGGTGTATCAAGGGTATTTACCTCCTAAAGTTCAAGTCCATGCAGATGATCCTAAGTTGCTTAAAGCCTTTCACAGAGGACGCTCTGATGAGAAGAGGTGCTTTATTGTGCGTGAATGTCACGTGAGAACAGCGGGTTTTAAAGTGTGTGTTGTTGTATGTCGTTGATGAAATGAAATAAAGTACCTTTTTGGATACTGGCTTTTTTAAAGCCATAAAGTATCAAGGTACGAAGGGAGCTTATCAAAGCAACATCTGTTTTTTCTCGAATGTCTTGCCCTTTTTTATTCGTAAAAAAGGTGTTTCAAAGAAAGCACTCACCGAGTCTCTAGCGTGTTTTAAGTGTTGCTTAGGAGCCTCGGTGTGGTTTGCCTAAATTCATTGTTGTATGTTGTCATTCATGTGGAGATTTAAAACATGGCACGTTTAACGGTTACCGCTCGTCACATGGTTTTAACTGACGCTGTAAAAGCCTATGCAGAGGATAAGTTTTCTCATTTGGCTGAAATGTACAACTTCGTAAAGTCACTTCAGGTAGTGGTGCATGTTGCAAAAAACCCTAGTGTGTCTGATGGACATCATGCCACGCTAAGTTTACATGTGAAAGGGGCAAAAATCCTCCGCTTTTCAGCGAAGGCAGAAACCCTTTATGCTGCACTTGATTTACTTTTAGAAAAAACAGACCGTAACCTTGATAAATATAAGGAGAAAAACCTTGCACGTACGCTTCAGGGGCATCGTTCTCGTGGTGTTTCCTTAAAGCATCAACCCCCTGTCAGTTTGGTACCTGATGACCATGACCCTTATGATGGGGAAGAGTATGACTATGACCCCTACTATGAGTCTGAGGTTGCATAAAGTTTGGTTTTGTTTGACTGACGCAGTATTTACTTAGAAACATCAAGCCTTTTCTTTCTAGCGTAAGACGTTTGAAGAAGAGGCTTGATGTTGTTCAATGGGGGCTGTTTAGGCGTGTTGGTATAGGATGGGGAGTAGGCTTTGGTTCAGGGGGATGTGAGGTGTTTCAGACATCATAGAGGCACTATTGTCTGCATGTTCTAACCGATAGTGTGTGACTTGGGTATATAATGCCATAGGGTCTGGTTGCCATGGTTTTAATAGGGCATGGTATACGCTATGTGCAAGAGGTTTATTACAATCTTGCGGGGAGGTTTCAAGGTAACGATAGGCCCATAGGGTATGCCACAGGCGTATGACATGCTGATGGAATGTGTCAATGAAGGGATGGTGAGTCCAACGTTCAAACAGACTCGTCATAGGATTTTGTATCGCACTTATCGCATTTAGTGCTGTGTTCGGTTTGTAGCTATCCTTGAGACAAAGGTTAGACCATACTTGTGTTGTAATACGGTGAAGATAGCTTAAAGGGTCAGGGTGATTCAGTGTTACCATCAAAGATTCTTTTGTAGGACTCTCTGAAGGGAATCTTGGTGTATGGGTGTGCTTTAGGTTTCTGGCGTAAAGCTTGACCGTACAAGGTTGCTCTAGGTTGGGAGATACTGCCTGATACTCTGGTGTGCCAGTCTGACAAAGCTCATGCACAGAGCTTTGATTGGAAGTTTCCTGAGACCATTGCCTGAGTGCTGCATAGAGCGTCTGTGTTTGTCCAGAGATAGTCTCATGATGTTTTAGAGGCTCTTCAGAGGAATAAAGCATCGTAGACTCCTTTTCTTTTTCTTTCATCCAGTCTTTTTTGTACATGAGGCTATCGGGAAATGTTCGAGGATAGGGACTCCATGAGGTATGAGGCAGGGTCTCGTCTTGGTATTTCCCATACCTCTGTTTGACAGACGATAGCGTGCATGTGCTACTTTGAGTACCTGTCGTGGAGGCACTGGCTAGTTGAAATTGAACGATATGCTTATTAAGACGATAGAGAAGCTTGATTGCCACGACGTCACGAATCCCTAGTGTTAGGGGGGAAATGAAGGATAAACGTGTGTTTTGCTTAATGGGTTCCTTATTACAACTGCTAGGTGTTTCTCTTCTTTTACGTTAGCTTACCATGGTGCTAGCGTTAAGAGGGGCTTACCCTCAGAAGGTTTCCTCTGTACAAATGAGGATGAATCGTACCCTGAGAGTGCTCATGTGTATTGAAGAAGGATGCGCTCTGTGTCGATACTTTACTATGTATGCAAAACGTTAGCTTATGATGGAGGGAGTCTATCCCCTTGCTTCGCTTGACGCTATGCCCTTACCCCTGAAGAAGAAAGAAGTTAAACCCTTCCATGATGACAGGTATCTCTAACCCCGTAGGGCTTGACCCTACCTTGCAAGCCTTATTATTACAGGCAGGGCAAACAGCGTTATCGCCTTCACAGCCTGCACCGATAGATCCGAATCTTCAGGCATTGTTTCAGACCTATTTTCCCTCGGCAGTGCCTGCTATGGGAACTGACCCTACATTATTTCAAGCTGGGTATAACCCTCAAGCGTTTTTGCAAGGGCAAGTGAATACTCAGCCCCCTCAGCAGTTTGGTGCCGTGACGTTTAACACAAATCAACCCACACTCGCCATGAATCAAGACTTGGCAAATAATAAAGCGTTCACGACCAACCAGCAGCTTCAGCAAGGTCTTACGACAGGTACTACACCCTCTACGGGTGCTGAATCTACCGCTGTGGCGGGTACTCGGGCGACCGTACTCGGACGATTTCAACCCTCTAGCACAGGAGCAACGCTTGCCGCCAATTATGGTGTGGGCAATGCCAATCCTAATGGAACCATTAATGCACTTATTCCAGGGGCAGATGGACGTTATGGCAATGATAGTGCTTTATTAAAAAGTTCGATGAGTTCACTGCTTGCACCGTTACAGAGTGTGCTTCAGGCTACACAGGCTAATACCACGACAGGAAAACAACTCATTCAGCAAGGGCAAGCAACTTTACAACAGCAACAATTCAATAAACAGCTTTTGGCGATGTACCCAAAGCAACAAGAAAAACTGGAAGACTTGAATACCCCTCCGCAACAAGAAAAAACAGAAACTCGTACGCCTACCTAGAGATAAACATTTCAGTGCTTTACGAGGCATAAAATACTCCCCTGCATCTTTGATACAGGGGAGTATGACACTGAAAGCGATACTTATTTTTTGATACGCTTAACTTTTGGACCACGAACCCGTTTACGGTGTTTGCGAGCATATTCAGCGTTACGCTTTGCTTTTTCAAGCTTAGTTCTATTTTTTGGCATGAGGCATCTCCTTTCATGAGCCATGAATATATACAAGAAGAGGAGTCGTAGCTTGTAGGAGACGTTTAAAAGCTTGGGCAACATGTACCAAAAATCACATAAAAATCACCTATAAATGTCAGTATAGAGCAAACATAGCGGATGTGCTATGAAACTTTCAACGATACAGGTTATCCCTCTTATACTTGTAAAAGAATATTTTTATGTGATATTCTAAAAAATATCTCCCATAGCCTATAAAATAGTTATAAGGGTGTTTTATAGGCATGGGGTAAAAGGTCTCCTCTTGCTTTACATGCCGTGTGTGTTACATACTTTTTATCATGCTTTTCTCTTTCTGTCTCTCTCTCACAATGCAATCATTGAAGCTCATGTGTTTTGTTTCATAACCCTCTTATTAGTCTCTTTGGGGTAGGAATGCCGTTCCCATGTTTTGGATTGCCCTTAAAATGCTCTTTGGCGATAAGCTGAAGTATCTTACCTTGGTGGTGGGTCTTACGTTTTGTGCCATGTTGATGGGGCAACAAGGCAGTATTTTTTGTGGGTTAATGTCTCGTTTCATGACCCATGTAAGAGTCGCACAGTCTCCTGTGTGGGTGATGGGGCAAGGTACCAAGTTTTTTGAAAGCCCAAACCCCCTCAAAGATACCGATTTATCGCTTGTGCGGAGTGTGACTGGCGTGGCATGGGCAATGCCCTTAACGTATCAAATCACACAAATTCGCCTTAATGACGGGAAGCGTCAAAGTGCAGAAATTCAGCTTGTTGACCCTCTTTCCTTGGTGGGGGTTCCTAAAACAGTGATTAAGGGGAATCTGGCAGACCTTGCCTTACCGAATGCGATTGCGGTGGATGTGAATGAACTTAATAAGCTGGGGGAACATGTCGATGTGGGCTCGACCTTTGAAATTAATGACCACCAAGCACGTATTGTCGCTCTGGTTGAGCAACCTAAAGTATTCTTTAGCTACCCGAGTATTTACACCACGCAAGATAAAATGACCGACTTTATTCCCTATCAGCGTAAGTTGTTGTCTTATATTTTGGTGCAACCTAAAGAGGGTATGACCCCTAAAGCACTGACGCAACTCATTCAAGATGCAACGGGACTGGTTGCCCTTACTGAGGACGAGTTTAAACTTAAAACGCTTCAGTATTACATGAAGAACACGGGGATTCCGATTAATTTTGGGATTTCGGTGTTATTAGGATTGTTGGTGGGGGTGGCTATTTCGGCACAAACGCTTTATACCTTTACCTTAGATAACCTAAAGTATTTTGGGACGTTTAAAGCCATGGGAGCCAGTCAAGGGGTATTAGTGGGCATGGTACTCATTCAGAGTTTAACCGTGGGTATGATTGGGTTTGGATTGGGGATGGGGTGGATGAGTGCCTTTGGTACCTTAGTATCCAAGGGGTCGCCTTTAGCCTTTTATACCCCACCGCTTCTTGTGGGGATTGTGTTTGCACTGATTGTGTTTGTCTCTTTGTTTGCAAGTGTGTTTAGCTTACGTCGTGTGATGACACTTGAACCTGCGATTGTTTTTAAAGCTTAAATACTAGCGAGTCTTTTTTATGCTTATCTCTGCCTCTCAGTCTGTTCAGTCTGTCCTCTCTGCGGATGTTGCTTCTTCAGCGATTGTGTTGGAACACGTCAATAAAAGTTATGGTAAGGGAACACTCACACAACAGGTGTTGTTTGATGTTTCAGTGACATTACCGTATGGTGAAATGGCTCTGATTGTAGGACCTTCAGGCTGTGGAAAAACCACGCTTATTAGCTTAATTGCGGGCATTTTAAACCATGACTCTGGACATTTGAATGTACTGGGTACAACGCTTGACCACTTAAACGATACTCAAAAAACCCAGTTACGCAAGTGGGATGTAGGCTTTATTTTTCAACAATACAACCTTATTCCGACGTTGAATGTGGTTGAAAATGTCGCAGTACCTTTGCTGGTGCAAGGTAAACCGAGGAAGGAAGCACTACAGCAGGCGAAAGAAGCACTGGCACAAGTAGAGCTGGAGGCGTATGCTTCCGGTCATCCTAAAGATCTTTCAGGTGGGCAGCAGCAACGGGTTGCGATTGCTCGGGCGATTGTGCATCATCCGAGGTTGATTATTTGCGATGAGCCGACAGCGGCACTGGATGGTCGTACAGGGAAGCTTGTCATGGATATTTTAAAGCAGGTTGCCTCTCACCCAGAAAGGCTTGTGATTGTGGTCACGCATGACCCTCGTATTTATCATTATGGGGACAGAATTATTGAAATGGAAGATGGGAAAATTGCACGAGTGACTCAAGGTCCTTTTGCACCCATGCCGCATGCCATTCGTCCAGTGCCTTTGAATCCTGTGGCTACCTAGGTTTAGTGTGTTGATAGGGTAGGTTTTAATAGACGCTTTGTAACGGTTTACGTGTAAGGAGATTTTCACTCATGGTTGCTACCTCTTCGCCCCCTCCTCAGAAAGGGTTTTGGTCATTTTTACGTGCCATCCCTAAAGCTCCCCTTCTTGCGTTGGTGTGCTTGGTGTTTACGGGCGTTTATTTGCTTCAAAACCAGAAGCCCGACCCTGTTTCTAAACCGTTTCGTCCCCCATCTCAAAGCCCTTACCAAGAAAGTATTGCAGGGGTAGGACTGATTGAAGCAGAAGACCTTAATTTAGAAATGTATCCCGCACGTACGGACCGCATGACCGCTTTATACGTGAAAGAAGGCGATAAAGTACAACGGGGTCAAGCACTTTACAAGCTTGATACTGCTTTATTAGAATCTCGTTTAGTGGCAGAGCAAGCAGAGGTAGGGCTTGCCCGCCAAGAGCTTGAGCGTTTAAAGCACATGCCTGATACCCGAGACATTACGCCTTTACGATGGCAAGTCCGAGAATCAGAAGCGACGCAAAAACGTCTTGCAGCCTCTTTGAAACGTCTTGAAAAGGCACGTCAGCTTGACCCCCAGTCAGTCAGTGAAGAAGAATACCAAAGCACACAGTTTGAAATGCAGGAAATGTTTGCTCGTCGGCAAAGCCTTCAGGCTCAGTTGGATAAGCTCACGAGTGGCTCTTGGGAGCAAGATATTAAAGTGTCTGAGGCAAAGCTAAAAACGGCTCAGGCAAAGCTTTATACCACACGTACAGAAATAGAGCGCTCTACCGTGAAAGCGTCTCGGGCGGGTGAGGTATTGCAAATTAGTCAGCGCCCGGGAGAACTGGTGGCTTCTGCTCAAACTACGCCGCCTTTGGTACTAGGAAAAACAAAAACCTTTCACATTCGAGTTGATATTGATGAAAATAGCGCCCCACTGGTACGCCCTAACATGCAAGCGGTGGCGTATTTGAAAGGCGATAGCACCCGTCCTTTAAAAGACCTTCGATTTGTACGAATTGAGCCTTATATGGTGCCTAAGCGTAGTTTAACGGGTATGAATACTGAACGGGTGGATGTGCGTGTATTACAGTTGGTGTATCAGCTGACCCCTCCGAAAGATATGACCTTGTACGTGGGACAACAAGTGGACGTGTACCTTTTAAAACCTCAGCATAGTCTTTCCTTAAAAGCGGGACTACGCCCTGAAGACCAGTCCCATAGAAACTGTAGG
>JBJTUH010000036.1:0-5329 GCA_046080605.1 Vampirovibrionales bacterium | reverse complement strand
GGCCGTTTTGGTGGTGGTTTTACCACTAGCATCTGTGGTGGCAGTGATAAGCCCATTGCTACGGTTAAAGGTTCTTTGCTCAGCAGGTGACATTATTTTACTTGTACCGACCACAAAAGGGGTGGCGGTAGGTTTACCAACAGCATCCACTTCAAACTTATTCCCAGAAGCATCCTGCACATAGGCAATACGTTTTTGGGTGCCACTGTTAAAAATTTGATAGTAAGGTGTGTAGTCAGTACCATTGTGTGTGAGGGGTTTCTGCCCTTTCATGATTAAGTTACTTTTACCTTCTGAGGCATCCAATACCGCATTTAAACGTTCTTGACGTTTGGCGAACGTGGTGGCATCAGACGCATTCAGAGCTTGGTTATAGCGTGTAACGTCTTCATACCCTACGCCATGCTTTTTAACAAACTCTCCTTCAAGGGTTTGTAACTCAGCTGTTTTTGCTTGTACTTTGGCATTATCACCAGCCTGCTCGGCAGCACGAATGTCTCGTTGTAAATCCCCTGCTTTTTTACTTGTTGTTTTTGCTTCAGTTTTTACTGCACTATCTGTTGCAATCGTACCAAATTTTTGGGTGGTACCATTGACATTAATCTCTTCATCTTTCAAAGCGTCCACTTTCTTCTGGGCATTGGCTTGGTATTGTTTTAATCCTTCTGTTGCATTCGTACGCAAGTTATCCTGACGCACTTGGCGAGCAGTGTTTTTACCTGTGACAAGGGCATCTAATGCGTGATTGGTTTGTTCTCCCGCCTCATTGATACCGTGAATCACGTTCTTTTTAGTACCCTGTGATGTCACAAGGGTTTCAGCTTCTTTTACATTAATACCTGCAGCCTTTAAACGGCTAGCAACTTTGGGAAGTGCGTTCTGCTGGGCTGTGACCAACGCTTCTTGAGTATCCTTTAAGTTTGCTGCAAGTTTAGGTGCTCTATTGAGGTTTGCGTTTGTAATAGTACCCGCTTGAGAAACTTCATTCACAAAGCCTAATACTTGATTAGCTTTTCCATGATGTAACGTTGCAGCACGTACAAGCTGAGACCCCTTTTGAAATGTTGTACCAACTTTCTTCCCTACTGTTTTAAGTTGCTGAAGGTTAGGAAGACTGATCATCATGGGGAAACTCTCTCTTTTCTGTGTTAAACCCTTAGTGTTTTGGGTGGTTCTCTCAACGTCTTTGAAAAAGGCTTGCCTTAGTGGCGTTTTGTATGTCGTGTTGTATACGACTCGATACCTCAATGAACACAGCATCCTGTCACAAATTGCCTGCATCATCCAAAGATCATTTAAAGTTGTTACAATTCTTAAATTACACACAACTGGCATGAAGGAAGCACTGCTTAGGTTTTGTATTCTTGGTAGCATAGAGCTATTCCTTTAAAACTATCTATTGCGATTGTTCCACTTCATTTATTCATCATAGGGTTTTTACCACAATGGCATTCAGCTGGCTTCCATTTTCCAAACAACAGGCAAACCAACATGACCTTGGTGTAGACTTAGGCACCGTAAACACCCTTATCTGCACGCCTCAAAAAGGTATCGTGCTGTGTGAGCCTTCCGTGGTAGCCATTGACCACACACAGTCTCCTCCGCAGCTCATTGAGGTAGGGTACCCCGCCAAGGAGATGATGGGACGCACGCCGTCTCATATTGAAGTCAATCGTCCCTTACGAGACGGTGTGATTGCGGATAGTGAGTGGGCTGAGCTAATGCTCCGAAAGTTCATTGAGAAAGTCCTTTCAAGTAATCGTTTTTTTGCGCCTCGTCCTAACCGTGTAGTCGTGGGTATTCCCTCTGGCGTACGCCCTGTAGACCGTCGTATTCTTGCCGAGGCAGCCTTCGCCGTAGGTGCCCATAGTGTTCACCTTGTAGAAGAACCCATGGCGGCAGCTATTGGGGCAGGTTTACCTATCATGAAGCCTTTTGGCTCAATGGTTGTTGATATTGGGGGTGGTACCACAGACATTGCCGTCCTAAGCTTAAATGGGCTTGTGGTGAGCCGTAGTCTTAAAGTAGCAGGCGACCATTTAAACCAACAAATTATCCATTACCTACAGGAAGAAAGGCAACTGGAAATCGGCGAGCGTACCGCCGAGGAAGTCAAAATCTCGTTGTCTTCTGCAATGAGTACCGACGAACTCCTGTTCGATGAAATGGAAGTACGTGGATTGAATCGTATTACGAACCTCCCAGATATCATTCGAGTTCAAGCCGGAGAAATCAGAGAATGCCTGAAACATCGTTTATATCAAATCATTGATTCGGTCAAAAAAGCGCTTGAGGAAACGCCTCCCGAGCTTGCGGCAGATATTAAAGAACGTGGTATGATTCTTACAGGAGGTGGCGCCCAGTTACCAGGGTTTGCAAGCCTTATTTCTGAAGAAACAGGAGTACCTGTGCATATTGCAAAAGACCCTCTTCACTGTGTGGTGTTGGGTACGCAACGTGTTTTATCTGACCCCGAGTTTCATAAAGTCCTAGAATATACTGAATACACGGGCTAATGGTTTTTATCGTCGTCTTGGGACTTCTTTCATGGCAGTTGATAACCCGCTTTACGCTTCACCTAACACGCTCTCGCTTCCCAAAGAGCCTTTACTGGCAGGGGTCGTGCTGATTGAGCCGTGTATGGCACAAAATGTAGGAACCATTGCACGCTTATGCCAGTGTGCGGGGGTTCCGCTCTATCTTGTTGGAAAACTTGGCTTTGAGCTTCATGACCGAGGGTTCAAGAAAAATTTTAAACGTACCGCCATGGACTACATGCCTCCTGACGCATTGCAACACTATCCTCATTACGAAGCATTGTGTCAGGCACTGAACCGAGGGCATCGTAGTGACAACATCATCACTGACCAACCCGCTTATTATCTCTCTTCCAAAGCCGTTAAAACACACTGGGAAGCGTCTTACACCCAAGAGACACTCTTAGTGTTTGGCAGTGAAGCAACAGGACTTCCTGAACCATGGGTTAAAGCCCACCCTGAGACAAGCTTACGCATTCCCATGCACCCTGAGGGACGTAGTTTAAATATTGCGGTTTCTGTGGGTATTGTTCTCTATGAAGCCTTACGGCAACGAACCCTTGCTCAAGGAAAAGCCTAACGCCATCGTTCCCACAAGCAAAGGTTCGCTACAAAGAAGCCCCTAGGCACTCAAACCTTAGGCAAAAATGAGGGATTAAGGTAATTCTCTGAACTTCGTATTACCGAACTCATCAAAACTGCCAATCCAGTTGTTGGTCCAAACGTTACGCCAAATATTACCCCACACCGTACGACGAGGTAAACGTTGCTCACGCCATTCTTCACGGTCTTGTTGCTGAATGGTGTAACGAATCGTCTGAGGAGAATATCCTTTTAAGCACATCACCGTTGCATCAGGAGGATAGGCTTGAGCCTGCATCATGAAGCTCACTCCCGAGGTCAATCCCATCAGTAACATCATCATGACGCATAGACTCCGATACCGTTTCACCTCATGGAATGAAGACGATAAGAACTTTAGTGGTACTTGCATATGAGTGAATACCCTTCTATACTGCCATATCCTGAAAAAACGCCACTTTAATACCTGAATGCCACGTCGTGCGTCAAAGACCACCACGCCTATTGAACCCATCACCAGTCACTTATTTTTATGAACTAGTATCGTGTAAAAAGCCTGCTCCGTCAGTAACACCACACAAAAAGTCCTTCACCTGCACGAGGATGAACACCAATCTGGCATAAAAACACGTTTTTGGCTTTTGTTTTACGTTGGAGTCTGAGGTGGGAGTTTACGCTCTAATGTTTTGTACCAATCTATTTGCTTATCAATGGCCTGCATTGCAAAAATAGACTGAAAATAGCCATCCACTAAATCTTCAAGTGAGAGTCCCGTACTATCATAGGTCGGTTTATCAAAGACCATTAAACCCTCTTCTCGGAAAAACCACCCCGTGGAAGATTTCCGAGACAAGTTGGTACCAAGAATATCCCATAGTTTTTCTAAGGGTGTGGTAGGCTGAATCTTGTCAGGTGTGGGGATTGCACCCGGGGCTTTTCTTCCAAAAACACCTAACGGCTCCCATTTACCATCAAGAGGAGCCACAAGCATTCTGGTATCATACACATGACGCTGTAACGTATTTCTGTCTGGCAACGTACTTCGATTATAACGATGTGCAGGGGTCTGGGTCAGATTTGCCCATGCAATAGGCAATAAAAGCTCTTGCACCACATACTGCCGTGTATGCTGTAGTGAAGGATTGGCTTCAACAGCCTCTTGATGTGCTTTCTGAAACTTTGCTAAGTCATCACTCGTCCGTATCATCCAAATACCATCACCCCCATTACCATCTGAGAGCTTCACAACCGCAGACCCTCCTAATGACTGAATGACCCGAGGAATATCCGAAAAAGCAGTCTGCCAGGTTTTTGGTATTCGTATCAAAGCGTCAGCAGGGGCATCCTTTTTGTTTAAAGCGTGCATATTAAAGGCTCTAAACGCTTCATTCGCTCTTGTTTTTTCTACGCCACCCGCTCGATGTACAAGAGGTGGATCAATTAGAACGCCTGTTTCAAGCGTCAAGGGCTGCGTTGCAAAGGCACTACTCGGACCCAAAAGTGCCACAGCACCTCTCGCCTTATGCCAAACACCTTCTTTCGATTGCACGAATAAGCCTCCTGTCGAGGCATCCACACGCCAAGGTTGCTGATGTGGAAGTTTCTCTTTGTCATGGGTGATTAAATGCACAGGCTCCTTCAGACGCTGTGCTATGGCTTGGGCAATGCCCAAAGGGTCCATACGTTGCCCATGACTCACGACAGCAAGCACCCCTTGTTTCTTGTCACAGAAAGGTGAAGCTTTCAGGGTTTGAGAAAAGAAGTGTGCAAACTTCTGATACACTGGATTTCTAAGGGCAGGCGTATTGCTAAGTCCCCCTGGCGTACTGTTTATTTCTATTAATACCATTTCAGACTGCTGCGTATGACGATTATAGGCTCTGAATAGGTCAGCCCCTCCATAACGAAAATAGCGAGGCTGATAATGAATGGCTTGCTTTAAAAATTCAGGACGAGCCTGCGGATGTCTTTGGCGATAAAGACGTATTCTTTCCTGAGGGGACATGCTCAAAAACTTTTTCACTTCTGGCGCATAGGTCAGCTTTAACGCCTTTCCAGCGTACAAATCCTCGGGTGCAATCGTGGCACGAGGTTGAATAAGATACTGACCAGAAAAACGAGGGGAGCCCTGCTGCCTACCTGAATCTTGGACTCTTATGAGGGGTACTCTATCTAAACGCATCGTAAGCACACTCCTTGACACCTTGGTG
>JBJTUH010000035.1:0-3063 GCA_046080605.1 Vampirovibrionales bacterium | reverse complement strand
GGTAAATCCAGAGGGGCGGGGTCGCCACCTGCCATGATGATGGTATTTGGCATACTAGGTAGTGTTGCGGAAAAAATAGGACAACTCACCCAAACCAACGGAGTCACCATGGCAGGTGGCGACCCCGCCCCTCTGGATTTACCTACCTTTATGGCACAACTTGAAGTCCAGAACGACCTCATTCGTATCAAAGCAGAGGCTGACCCTTTCTTGGAAATTACGGAAATTACCGACCGTATCAGTAAATTACCTGAAGCTCAGAACAAAGCCCTATTATTTGAAAACCCTAAGGGGTATAACATCCCTCTGTTAATCAACGCCCTAGGCACACATCCTAGAATGTTACGTGCTTTAGGGTTACTCAATACGGGTACCATTGCAGACTACAAAGCACTACAAGACCGTATCCGATTTTATGTAAAGCCTGATATGGCAATGCTTTCAGGTGCATTGGAAGGCGGACTGCTTGATAAAATGACGATGCTGCCCCAATTCGCAGAATTACGCCATATTTTCCCACAGCCCTACAAAACAACCCCTGTGGCACCCTGTCAGGAAGTGGTGATTACCGATACCACACAACCCATGTTAGATAAGCTCCCTATCCTCACATGCTGGCCCGACGACGGAGGTCCCTTCATCACGTTTGGCACCATTTTTCTGAAAGACCCTAAAACAGGCGAAAAAAACGTGGGCATGTATCGGATGCAAAAGTATGATAACGCCACCACGGGGATGCACTGGCACAAACACCATGACGGCAAACGCATTTATGAAAATGCCCGAGCCATGGGGCTTGACCGTCTTGAGGTTGCTGTTGCCCTTGGCGCACCACAGCATGTTGTTTATAGTGCTACGGCACCTCTGCCTCCGGGGATTCATGAGCTTTTATTTGCTGGCTTTTTACATAAAAAAGCGGTGGAAATGGTGAAGTGTAAAACGGTTGATATTGACGTACCCGCTCACAGTGAAATCATTCTTGAGGGGTATGTACTACTAGATGAACTCCGCCGTGAAGGACCTTTTGGCGACCATACAGGGTTTTACTCATTGGTAGATGATTACCCCGTGTTTCATCTTACCGCCATGACCCATCGGAAAAATCCAGTCTATCAAACCACCATTGTGGGGAAGCCTCCTCAAGAGGATTGCTACATGGGTAAGGCAACTGAACAAATGTTTCTCCCGCTAGCACAGCTCTTTCTCCCTGAAATTGTAGACATGAACCTGCCATGGGAAGGGGTCTTTCATAACTGCGTCATTTTAAGCATCAAAAAACGCTACCCAGGACATGCCCGTAAAGTCATGTCGGGGATTTGGGGACTTGGACAAATGATGTTTTCAAAATACATTATTGTAGTGGATGAACATGTCAACGTTCAAAACCCTTCCGAAGTAGCGTTCCATGTATTTAACAATACAGACCCTCAGTATGACATGATGTTCTCAGAAGGACCTCAAGATGTCCTTGACCACGGAGCCAGACGTTACGCCTACGGCACCAAGGTAGGCATTGATGCCACCCGCCGCTGGGATACTGAAGGCTATACCCGTGAATGGCCCGATGAAATTGAAATGTCAGACGCTATCAAAGCCCAAGTCTCCGCCAAGTGGCAACAGTGGTTCCCCACCCCTTAGCCTTGTAGCAAATCCAAACTCTCAATACAAACAAACCCCAGCCTCTTTAAGTACGACACTATCGTCCAAGAGGAATCTCAGCATGAATGTGCCGAATAAGTTGAGCCAGAGGATTATGCCCAAGAGTATCGTTTTGTATCAAGGAAGATAAAGTGGCAGATACAAAAGGCCTCCATTCATTTCTACATCTCTGATTTTCGTGTGGTGTTAAGTAGGCAAATACACGAAAGAGAGCTTTATTCAAATGACCTTGTGAGCTAAAGCCTCCATAATATGGAGATACTGAATCAGTATCCTGTTGTGTTAACTCATTTCGTAAGTTTTCTAAAATAGTTATCCTATTTACATCTGATATCATATTTAACAAAGCCGATTCAATATCGACAATAGGAATTTGATTGTTGATAGATGGGTTTTGTTCCAGAATGTAGTAACCAATCTTTATATCAAGAGACTCGTTATTGTTATATGAAATAGTGGCATTAATGAGAGAGTTTCTCTGATAGGAAGACAAACCATCAGAAGGAAGTTGTATATTTAAAGTGTCTACTAACACTGTATTTAAATTAGCAACCCTTTGTTCGATGTTTTGTTGAACCGCATCATCTGTGACACTATGCCCATCACCATCCAGAAGCCAAATAATTAGACGGAGAGACCCATGAGTCACTGCCGGACTGAATACCTCTTTTAATCTCGCGCTATGCTCTGAGCTTATATCTGTTCTTGCACCAAACGAGCAAGCATAGACATCTCCCGAGGGTTGAGAGTCAACACTAGAGATAACACCTCTTGATAAGTCCTTTAGAAAGTCAATATCACTTGAACCCTCAACAAACATAAGACCTTGGCAAGGATTTGCAGGCTTTTTAGCCATGATTTACAGTATCTCCTTACTGTCAGAAGAGGTGGGTCTTTCGCCCCTAAGTTCAAACTGTTGACTAAGATAACCAAATAGGCTAAAAGTTGGGTGGCGAGTCACTTTAATCTGATTTATTTCATTTATAGGTCGCTCTAATTCAAAAGTTTGAATCACATCAATTTTTTTAGCTTCATGATTCGTATTAATTGTGACAAAGCTTTTTTCTTCAAAGATATTTTTTGACACCAAAGTATAAAATGCCTCTCGGAGAGATTCTAGCATTTCATACGAGTGTGTCGTCACAAACACTTGAGCTTCATGGTCTTTGGCATATTTTAGTAACAATATCCACAAGGCTTGTTGCACAGAATAATGTAACCCATTTTCAATTTCATCAATAAAAATGTATTTTGGCTTTTCAGTTAGGGGATGTTTGCAAATAGGGGCATCATCTTAGCCAATCCAGTACGCACGCCATACTCACAAAACCTGCATAATGCATTGCTAGCTTCTCATAACGTGTCGCAATACGTCTTAACCTCTTTAAACGCTGAAAACAATTC
>JBJTUH010000034.1:0-14366 GCA_046080605.1 Vampirovibrionales bacterium | reverse complement strand
TAATCGTAAAACGATAGCATTTTCGAGATGTAAAGAGATGGTGATAGCGACAATGAAGTTATTACAACATTTGGTGCATAGTGTAGACTCAGTATTAGAAGCGTGGAATATCATACCCAACATTATTAAATAACACTCTCTAATAAACCTTCCACTAGTGCTAATAGTAGGTTTACGCTACACTAGTACAAGGTAAAAGATACACCATACCGTTGGTTTTACCATCCTCATGAGTTTCCTTAACATGTTTTCTTTCAAGTCTGGCGATACGTTCTAATGCCCCAAGCTTCTTCTACGACACTTCCTAACACCTCGGTCGCACGTGTTCCGTTTAATAAGCCATGTGTGCTAGGAGAAGAGCTAACACAACTCACACACCTATTAGCCCAAGCCACCAAGCTCTCAGGTAATGGTGCCTATACCCAGAAGTGTCAAAGCCTTATTGAAGCCATGTTACACGAGGGTACCCCCTTACAAGATACACTCCCCGTAACCGCTGCTACCAAGGTACTACTAACCCACTCCTGCACGGCAGCCCTTGAAATGAGTGCCTTGCTCTTAGACTTAAAAGCAGGCGATGAGGTTATTTTACCCTCTTATACCTTCTGTTCCACTGCCAATGCGTTCGCTTTACGAGGGGTAAAACTGGTATTTGTCGACATTCGTCCAGACACCCTGAACCTTGATGAAACATTGCTTGCCGAAGCAATCACCCCTCAAACAAAAGCCATTTGCGTGGTCCATTATGCAGGACAAGTATGTGAGATGGCACCTATCATGGCACTGGCAAACGCTCATAAGCTATGGGTCATTGAAGATGCAGCACAAGCGTACGGGTCAAGGCATCACGGTGCCATGGCAGGTACTTTAGGGCATTTAGCGTGCTTTAGCTTCCATGAAACTAAAAACATTCATGCGGGAGAAGGCGGATGCTTAGTTGTGAACGACCCTCGTTTGATAGAACGAGCAGAAATCATCTGGGAGAAAGGCACCAATCGTTCCCAGTTTTTCAGAGGACAAGTTGATAAATACACTTGGCTCGATATCGGCTCAAGCTACTTACCCTCTGAGCTTGTGGCAGCGTTTTTAATGCCTCAATTACAGCACTATCATATGATTAATACCCAGCGTATCCAGCTTGCCTCTCGCTACCATGAGGCATTGCACCCATGGGCATCACAGTATGATATTCAATGCCCTCAGACCCTAAGCCATAATGAGAATAATGGGCATATGTTTCATTTAAGATTCCCCTCATTAGCGATGCGTACTGCATTTATTCAACACATGGAAGCCCATCATATTTACTGCCCTTTTCATTATGTGCCACTCCATAGCGCACCTGCTGGAGAAAAGTACGGTATGGCAGTGGGTTCCCTACCCGTTACGACACAGGTAGCGGATACTTTGGTCAGGCTACCCTTGTTTTATGACCTTACCCCTGAAGCACAAACCAAGATTATTGATGTGTGTTTAGCCTATCAGCGCTAAAACACTGGTTGTGGTGTATGTTTCCCTTAAAACTCAAAGCCTAGTGCTTTTCTGTGAGTGTCATCATGATGATACCTACGACCCTTACACTCTTAACCCCCCATACTCAAGCAACCCAAGCCGTAGCACAAGCCATTACCAATCATCCGCAAGGGTTTTTGCTGTATGTGTCTCATAGCTCGTTATTACACAGTGTAGGTGGCACTGAAAAAGTGATGCTTCATGACATGGCACAAGCTCGTCAATGTGGGTATATCACCGTGCATGTATACAGTGAGCGTGTACGGCATCAGTGGGGGGGGTATCGGTACCACTTACTCATTCAAGGACTTCGCTCGGGTGACTATGAATTGTCTTCCTTAAGCTTTACAGAACTCAAACATTTTCTAAAACCTTTGTGTCATCAAACGGCATATCAAGGGCTTTTGTGGCATCATAGCTTACACTGGCATCGCACAGCGTTACACCAAGTACTACAATGGGGAGAAGCACGAGTCCGCAGAGTAGGCTATTTACACGACTTTTACACGGCATGTCCTAGTGTGAACTTACGACGCATGGACAAAGGCTATTGCGGTCGCCTAGAATCGGAAACCCCTGACAACTACTTAGCGTGTCAAACATGTGAACATCCGAAAAGACATAGAACAACCATCGCACAATGGCAAGAAGCCTTTATGCCTTTATGGCACACCATGCACCATATCATTGCCCCTTCACATTTCATGCAACAGGCGTATGAATCTTTACTGGATGACTCACAAAAAAAATGGTTCCGTAGTACATGCCTCGTTAAGCCTCATGGACGGTTTTATTATCACGACGCAAAAGACGGCTTAACAGTACAGCCCCCTCAACAGCCTATACTCCCGATGGGTATCGTGTTTATTGGGGCAACTCACCCTATTAAAGGATGGGATGGCTTTAAACACCTTGCCTCTGACGTAAGTTTACTCGGACGCTATACGTTTTATCATGTTGGCACGCATACAGACCCTCATCCTAACATCACTTGGATACCCTATCATCATAGCCAAGAAGAAGACCCCGAACAGCCTTCTTTAAAACAGCTTTTAGCAGACACACCGATCCATTTAGCCTATCTGGGGTCTAGGGTACCTGAAACTTACTCTTTTGTATTGCAGGAAGCAAAAAGCTTAGGCTTACCTATCCTGACCCATCCAGAAAGTGGCAACATTGCCCATAGTATGATGCCTCATGATGCTTCAGGTGCTGCTCAAGAACCCACTTTTGGAAAAGTGTTTGACTCTGTCACCACGCTCTCAACATGGCTAAAAGATACGCTAGGAGTCCATGTATGGCTGAATACCAACCCCTACCGTCGAGGAGGGACGTTTCACCCCTATAGCTACACGGCAGAGTCGTATGCGAAGCAACAACTTTGTGAGACTTCCTCCACACAACCCACTGAGCGTTATGTCATCATGTCGACGTATCATCCTGAGAATCATCTGCCTACAGATATCGCTCAAGGACTGGCATGTTATCATAGGCTAGGCTATAAGGTGTATGTTGTAGATACGTCTCCGTGTGACGCAGACTTACACCAGCAGGGAAAAGCACTGAAACAACAGTTTGCAGATGAGTATGGGCTTTCTTGGGTATGGCGAGACAATACAGGATATGACTTTACCAGTTACCAGCATGGGCTACATCAAATACGTCAGTTGATAGACCATGGCAATGCCATAGCCCCCGCTCAAGTGATTCTCACGAATGACAGTTGCATTCATCATGGAGAAGCTCTTGAGCAACTTCTTACCGATGAACTACCCACCCTCTGCAAACATTATGATTACGATGTGTTAGGGTTCACCGAAAGCTGGGAAGGTGCTAGCCTAACACCCCATGAGGCATCCCCTCATATCCAATACCACTTACAAAGTTACTGGCTTTGCATCCGCCCGTCCGCATGGGAAACACTATGTACTTTTTTTGACACCCTAGCTAACATTCATACACGGCAAGAAGCTATTGTGTATGGGGAGCTTGCTCTTAGTGCTTCCCTTCAACGTGCAGGGTGTCGCCTTGGTGCCGTATGGTCTTTTCCTAGGATACTTAAAGCGTATGAAAGCCCTTCAGGGCTACTGGCACTATGCCAAGGAACACGCCGCATACGTCACGTCTTTTTAAAAAGTTTTCTTTACCGTCAAGGGACGTTCTTGTCAAAGGCATGGCACCGAGTGAATCCCTCCCTTGTGTTGGCGGAAGGATACCCCACACAAGGGTTTACTCAGTTAGCCTCAGTCAAACCCTTATGGGCTTTTACAAAACGCAAGGCAGTGTCTCGTTAAAACCGTAGAGCTATTGAGACGTTTGAGCCTCATCAGACGTAGGTGGGTCTGACGCTAAAGGGCTAATGGCAATACGTTGGATGCCTTCCTGCTGAATCCGACCCAATGCCATCATAAACGCCTCATGGCTTGCCTTCGGGTGTATCACCAGCTCAACCCCTTCAGGATACGCTTGTTTATGTGAGTTTAACCATGCCCCCAACATACCTAGGGTCATTTTCATGTTCTCGTGCCAGTAATGCCCTTCAGCATCCACTTGGATACGAGCAATTTTAGGTATCGTTTGAGGAGCCTCCGTCGTCTGAGACACCTTAGGCACGACAAGCTGTAGCCCCTGTTTGTCCATCATGGGAGCCACCACCATCATGATAATGAGTAATACAAGGAAAATATCTGTTAAGGGTGTAATGTTAATCTCGCCAAACTGATGTTGCCGTTGTCTGGCACGCTGTCTTGTATGGGAATAATAAGAAGCCCCATCGTCTGCGTCTTCTTCCCTCATCACTGAACAATGGGGTGGGGGTGTCTGAGAGGAGAACGAAAAAGGTGCGTGGCGTTGCTGGGGGATAGACATAGGCATAAGAACGTTACAAAAATTCTAGCTTAAGACTGAGGCACAGAAAACGAAGAACGCTCAGGGGAAGCCTGAAGCATTAAGGAATCAAACTGGGCGTGTTGGGCTGCTTGCATCGTCACTAAAATCCACTGAGATTGGGTTTTTTTATCTGCTTTTACCATCAGCACAACGGGCTTTCCTTGGTGTTTTGCCTCTTGAGCATGACGTTGATAACTCTGCTTCAAGGCTTGAATGAGTGGTTCTGTGGTTTCAAGAGAAACGCCTTGTATCCGCTTACCATCCACAAAGACCTCTCCTTTTTGGGTCAGTTCTATCAGAGCAGCTTGTGTGTCGGTACTACGAGTTGTTTGCTGAAGCTTAGGTAACTCAAGCGTTTTACCGCTCTGAGAGACCATCGGAGCTACCACCATCATAATAATCAGAAGCACCAGAAAAATATCTGTCAGAGGCGTAATATTAATCTCTGAAAAGACCGACCGTTGCCCAGAACCTTTGATTGCCACACTATTCACACTTTCTTAGTCCATGTAACGATGAATCAAGTTTGGAAAAGCTTTCAAGTACCTAATACCCACTCACAGTAGGTCAGGTTTAACCTAAATTAGGAAAATTTGACTGAGCAGGGGCGGATACAGGGGCATAGCTAGGATACGTTTGACTTACTTGGGACGGATGCTGTATTGCCCCTTGAGCATGTGGCACATACGTTTGTGGTGGTGCAACAGCAGCTACGGGCATCGCACTTTGACGGTCAATCACACTGAGAAACAATAATTTCAAAAGTTGAAAATCGTCCTCGTACTTGGAAACCACCCCTCGGAATTGGTTATTCAGCACCACCGCCGTAATGGCAATCAATAATCCAGCAGCTGTAGCAATCAAAGCGGAGCCAATCCCAAACATAATTTCAGTGGCAGCCTGTTGCCCTCCCCCTTTTGCCATTTCTCCAAAGGTAAACAAAATCCTTACCACAGTACCAAATAACCCAAGATACGGGGCAATGGTTGCAACCGTTCCAAGAGTGTCAAGATACTTTTCTAAACGACGCAGGGCAAGATTCACCGTAATGTCAAAGGAACGATTAAACCCATGGCGATTTTCGGCTAAAATACGTAACCCTTCTTCCGCCACTTCTCCTAGAATACCTCCTAATTGCGAACTGAGTGCCTCAGCCCCTTGAAGGTTCTCCCGTTGCAACTCTCGTTGCAAGCGTTGAATAAAGGTCACAATATCACGCTTATTTTTCTGGTATACCTGATAACGCTCAAGCGTCACACCTACCACCCATATCAAGCATAATACGATAGGCAATAAGACAAACCAATCATGCTGAATGGCAAAAAGAAACATATTCATAGGAGCATCCTATCCCGTTCACACCCTAAAAAATGGTCATTCACACGAGCTATATGTTTCAGTATGCCATAGTCTCCTCTGGTTAGGGGAGTGCTTTAAAAAAAATCGTCTACTCAGAGGAGAGCCTCAACAATGCCTGACACACAAGCCAATCATGCGCATAGGTTATTTTAGGATTTGGCAGGCGTTGAGGCACAATACACTGCTTACGCTCAGGGCAATAACGCTCCACCACGTGCATATCATCGGTTGAAGCAGTATCACCCAGCTGTGAAGCCCGAAGATGTGCTTGCCATAGGGTTTCCCATTGAAAGACTTGTGGCGTTTGAACTTGCCACAGGCTCTCTCGTGAAGGGGTTTGAGTAATAGAAGGCAAAGGTGCTTGAGTAGGATGCTCAGGATAAGAGATGACTTGCTTGAGGGTATCTGTGGCGGGATGACCTACGCAACAGGCGTGTAAGTCTGCATGAGCGGTGAGTGTCATCAAACAATCATGAACCATGGAAGCCGTGACAAGAGGACGTGCTGCATCATGAACCACCACATAGCGTGTTGCTTCCGTGGTAGGCAACACCGTTTGAAGTGTTTGCAACCCGTTCCATACACTACCTTGACGTGTGTCTCCGCCCTCTGTAAACCAGATAGGCACATTGGGTAAGTAACGTTGTGCAAGGGTTTGAAAGGTCTCCCAGTCTCGGGTAGGTGCTACCACACATACGCCCTCACAGTCAAAGAAGGTTGGTTGCCCGTCTTCTTCTTGTGCTAAAGGTAACGGCATGGCGTGTAGAGAAGCTGCTACAGCTTTTAAACTATAGGCTATCACAGGTTCTTGCACGTTTTGGAGGGTTTCTAATGGTGCAAGCAGTTTAGTATGCCAAGGCATGGGTGCTTCAGGAAAAGTGTGCTTCCAGCTTTCATAAAACCGACGACTTTCACCCGCTGCACAAAGGAGCATCACCCATTTTTTTGTTTTTTTATTTTTATTTATCAATTTATCCTACCTTCCCTTTTTTATTAAACATAAGCGTTTTCCCATATCACTTCATGATAGGAAACTTTACAGTAGTATTGATGAAATTATAGCTAAAAAAGGAGTTTGTACACTACCATGACACCCCTCATTCCTAAAGGTCTTAAGGTACCCCGTCTTGTGCTTGGTGAAACGCCAGTCGTAAAACCAGCAAAACCAGTATTAGAACGTATGATTGATTGGGGTAAAAAGTTGCTGCGTGGTCAGACTCCGAGTCAGACCCCAAAACAGGAAGTTTTGCCGTTTAGTACCCTCAAAGCAAAACATACAACCATCGAAAACGCCCTTCCCACAATTTACAAACAAGTGGGGGAAGCGTTGGATCAAACCCCCGCAACGTTAGCCTCACTCTACAGCCAAGTAAACCCCTCATACAAACCTGGGCAACCTATTAAGGACCCTAGTGATCGGATTGTGAAACGTGCCGTTCAAACTTTACAGTCAGATAAACTTCCTGCTGACCCAAAACAGAAACTCCAACAAACCCTTGCGGGTATCCCAGCGGAAGCTTGGCAAGTAGAAGTAGGCAGGCGTAAACCTAAAGCAGACTCGTCACTTTCTGTGTTTCATGCTGGTATTAACCCAAAAACAGGTCAACATACTTGGCAACGTACCATGGTGTCTGGTGAACGAAGCATAGGGCCTCATGACAGTATGATAAGCTTAGGGAACACGAAAAAAGGGGCAAAAAGTCAGCTTAAACAAGTATTCACAACAGATGGTAAACTGGTACAACAAGAGCGAAGTTTCCATAAACATACTACACCACCCGCTCCTGAAGCTGTACTCGAGCCTCCATCCAATGCACAAGCCTTAATAGACGCAAATAAACCTCCTGTCATTAAACAAACTACACTAACGCATACCAGCTTGAACACAGAACTATCTGACAGTGCAAGTACCAAAGCATCTCAAGGAGCAATCATACGAAAAACAGGGTTCACCACCCATAGTACTGACAACATCAGAGAATACGCCACACCACAAACTAATGCAGTACATCGCGCTTATCCTCGTATGATGTCCTCAAACCATGCAGGGTCTCAGCAGTATCAGTTCCAGTCAACAGATACAGGAAACTATGCCAAGATGGTGGGTACTGTGAATCAAGATTTAAGCGCTAGTTTAGGTCTCCATAGTATAGGTTCTATGGATGACATCGCCGTCAATAGTCCCACAGGACTACCCCTAGAAAAACTCGTGGAACAAGGTAAAAATGTGAAGCTCTTTAAAAACACCTATGACACTGGTGTCCAAAGCCTAAGCACTCAGCTCACCGACGAAGTGTCTCATCACAATGCCCTCTCCTTTCTAAGCAGCACGCTCAATAACTATGAGCTTTCTCCGAGCCTGTATCATTCCCCAAAAGGCGATACCCTCGTGCGACGCAAAATCAATCATGAGCTTTTATTACATGACATTCCTGGCTATCGAAATGAGAAAACCGTCACCACGCTGAACCAAGGTCGTCGTTCCCAAGCCCATACGGGACACCTGTGCGCCAAGCATACCGCTGAAAAACAAACCTATGAAGGTGTGGCACAATATCGAACACTGCCCGATGGAAGCATTGCAGAAATGAGTGCAAGTGAGCCTGAGTACCGTGCAGCTTTTACAACCCAAGAACTCAAGATGATGACCAATCTCCCTGCAGAAGGAGACGTGGGGCAGGAAACCCCAGCACTCAGCCCTGTGTTACAAGGCGTATCTTAATACAAAAACTGACATGGCACTTCTCACAAAGAGGGTTGTACCATGTCAGTTTTTAAATGATAAGCAATGTTAAAGCTTAAAGAAGTCAGAAACGCCTACTCAACAATAGTGAGGGTACATCCAGCAGCTTCAAGTTTTTCTTTTGCACTAGGAGTCACATAGGTGGCTTCCAAGGTTAAAGGACGAGACACTTCGCCAGCACCTAGAATACGTACACCCCAATGCTCTTTCCGTAAGAGTTTAAACTCTTTCAGCAAGGCAAGGGTAAGGATGGTTTCATCTTCTTGAAGAATGAGTTCAAGGTCACCTACGTTAAGCTCAAGCCAGTATTTTTTGTTAGGCTGTGCAAACGTACGGAACTTAGGCAAACGACGGTAAGCAGGCATTTGTCCACCTTCAAACCCACGTTTGGAGGAATTACCCGCACGCTGACCTTCTCCGTTGTGTCCACGGCAGCAGGTTTTACCCATACCACTTGAGCGTCCACGTCCTACACGACGACGAGTTTTGACTGAACCAGGAGCAGGTTGCACATTGGTTAAGTTTAATTCAGAAGTAGTTTCAATGATTGTTTGCATAAGTTGTATTAAACCTCTTGAACAGTAACCAAGTGACGTACGGCGTGAATCATGCCCAAAATGGTGACAGATGCACTACGAACCACGATGTCATTGGTTTTGTGTAATCCTAACGCACGTACCACACGGATTTGCTTTTCGGGTACACCAATCAGGCTACGTGTTAAGGCAATAGAAAGCTTTTTTTCGCTTGTCATGGTCAAATATCCTTTCGTCTTGACACTTAGTGAAGCATTTGGTGAACAGACAATCCACGAGCTTCAGCAATTTGCTTGAAGGTACGAAGCTCACGAAGGGCTTGCAAGGTTGCTTGTGCCACGTTTAAGGGAGAGTTAGACCCCAAAGACTTGGAGAGAATGTTCTTAACCCCTGCCAATTCAAGCACAGGACGAGCAGCACCCCCAGCAATAACCCCAGTACCACGAGACGCTGGTTTAAGTACCATTTTAGCAGAGCTAATACGTACCGTGATAGGATGGGGAATAGTATCTTTCCAAATAGGAACCAACACTTGATGTTTACGAGCATCTGCAATGGCTTTTTGAATAGCACCAATGACTTCATTGGATTTGCCAACGCCAACGCCTACAGAGCCATTGCCATTGCCAACCACAACCACAGCACGAAAGCTCATCTTTTTACCGCCCTTGACCACCTTGGTGACACGACGGATTTGGATGACTTTCTCACGCCACTCGCTACCTGCTTCTCCTTCAGGAAGCACAACAGCTTCAGGAGATTCTTCGGTTTGAGATTGACGAGACTTTTTTTCAAATTCGGACATCATCATTAGCGTAAAACGTTTCTAAGTTCGTTGAACAGTCTAACCAACATTGAACATACATGAAAGCTTGAAGCATTCGCTTGATTGACTTATAAAACTTGAGACCCAAGGGGCATTACAATGCAATTTTTGGCTTAAAACCCTTATTTCAGGTTATCTAGTCTCTCTGACAAACTGGATAAAAAGAAAGCTAGGGGATTTCAAACAACAAAAACCGAGTATAGGGGACAAACCATAAAAGGCGATTTTCATAAGCATTGCATTGGGTATACACGCTTCGTTTAAAACACACCAACATTTTACAGAAGTAGACCGTGCGTATACACGACCCCATACCCCAGTAACCTTGACGCTATCAAAGTTCTTAATCAGCCACGCACGGTGCGTGAACAAACAAGAGAACACTTTATAAATAAATAAAGTAGACATGTTACGGTATGGTGAATTATGACGCAAAGACACTTGAAACACAAGCCTTCATCCAACGCTCTTTCACCCTCACCTCAGCCGCTTTCTTCTTTGGAAGGATGAGGAAACCAGACACGAACCATAGTACCTTGACCTTCTTGACTTTCAAGCACCAACGTACCTCGATGTTTTGCCATAATCGCCGAGACCAATGCCAGACCCAGTCCTGTTCCTTTAATGGTTTGAGAATGTGCCTTGTCAGCACGATAAAACCGTTCCAGCACATGAGGTTGGTCTTCCTCGGAAATCCCCACACCAGTATCCTGTAGCTGAATCCATACGCCCTCAGCCTGAGTATATGCTTGTAAGCGTACCTCACCCCCAGGACGATTATACTTCATCGCATTACTAAGAAGATTACTAACAACCATTGACACCCAAGACTCATCAGCATACAACACGAGTGCCTCAGGCACCTCAAAATGTAGCGTTAAAGACTGTTCTTCTGCCATGAGGGTGTAATAATCTGCAAGCCGACGTACCAGAGGACTTAGCGGAAACCACTGACAACTTAAAACATGCCGAGGACTATCCATGTGAGCCAACAATAATAAACGTTCTACCAAGGTTGTGAGCTGTTCACACGCTTCCAGTTGATGTTCTAAGCCACGCTGATAGTCTGAAACACTTCGTTCCTGAGAAAGCAGTACCTCGGTGTTCAAACGCAAACTTGCAAGAGGGGTTTTAAGTTCATGGGCAAGATGACTTGAAAAGTGGGTTAAGGTTTCCAGATGCGTATTCAAACGCTCCATCATCCGACGAAATGCCTCTGCAAGAGGCTGAATCTCTTGGGGCCAAGGTAACCTCGGTTGAGCTAAAAAATCTTGAGGGTGACTGACCTGATGAATTTGCTGACTGAAGGTATACAAAGGCACAAAAGAACGTTGTATCACCCATTGTATGAGTACAATCATGAAACACAGTCCTACACACAAGACACCCGCCAAGGTTTCAGCCAGTACATTCAAAAAAACTTGGTGCGACGTGATATTATACAACAGCTCATAACCCACTTCTTGCTTATAAAAGCGCACCGCAAGCCACGTTTGAGCTGGCACAATGGTTGTACCACGTTGGAAAGAGGGCGTGATAACTTGCTGTATATGCTGCGGCAAAAGCCTCCCTGTTACAAGATGAGGCATGGGAACATGGGCAAGCTGAGACGTTGGCGGAAACCCCTGTGAAACATAAATCACCTTGGAGGGGTCTTTGACATGAGGTGCATGCCACGTCAGACGTACAAGATAATGATGAAATTGGAAGGCATGAAGCTCTTTGAGAAGGAGGTCATGAAATATATGCTGCACCTTGGGCTTTGCAAAGGTTTCTGACTGAATAGCAGGCAATGTTTCAGTCACTAGCCACTGCCCAAGCTCTTGAAACAGCTGAGTATCTTCTTGATGAATACGCCACGCAATGACCGTATAAATGGCACCCGAAACACCCGCAAAGAAAAGCCCAAACCCTACTAAAAGGGTCATGGTCAGTTTTCCAGCAATCGCATTACGTGCAAAAGACTTGGCACAAAAACGGCGTAACGCCCCCAAAATCCCTTGTTTCATCGCAACACCCATTACCCTAACGTCCTTCCTTCAAGGCAATACCCCACACCTCGTATGGTATGAATCAGTGGTGTTTCAAAGCCTTGTTCAAGTTTTTTCCTGAGTCGTCGAATCGCCACGTCCACTAAATTAGTATCACATTCAAAATGAATGTCCCATACCTCTTCCATGAGCGTTTTACGAGTCATCATTTGCCCTTGGCGTTGTGCCAATAAGAGTAATAATTTAAACTCCTGCGTGGTCAGGTCAATACGTTTATTTTGCCGTGTGACCTGTTGCGTTTTTAAGTGAAGCTTTAAATCCCCTACAGTTAAAATCTCTACAACCGCTTGATTTCTGGTACGACGTAGTAAAGCATCCACCCGAGCCAATACTTCATTCAGGGCAAACGGTTTCGCCAAATAATCATCTGCACCATGGGTTAAACCTTTCACCCGATGTTCTACATCGCTCAAGGCACTCAGCATCAGTACAGGGAGCTGTGATGTTTGTTCTCGTAACTGGGTTAGCACCTGCCAGCCATCGTAGCGAGGGAGCATCACATCCAATATCACCAACAAAGGTTCATGTCGTGCTAAAAACCCTAAGGCGGTCTCACCGTCTTGGAGCCAAACCACCTCATAGCCTGCCTCTTGTAAGCCCTGAGAAAGGCTCTGCCCTATACGTACATCATCTTCTACAAGTAATAGCGGTTTCATACGGTGTGTCGTGTACCTCATGATAGTAGTATGCCAGTGCCTAAGCGAACCATGCGAAGGACAAAACGATTGCCCTTTACGCTCAAGTAGCATAACAAAGAGGCACGCTGTCTCTCAATGCTTATGGCAATATTGTCAATTTTCATGCCTTCGTTTAAGCGTTCTTGGTAGGCTTGAACCACAAGACTAATGCACTCAATAAAACACTCAGTAATGAAACGCCTAACACCAAAGGGTAAAGTTTTTCCAGATGAAACACCTCAAGCGTGTGCCAATGCAAGCAAGCTTTTGCAAGGCTTTTTTGATGCGTGTAATCATGGAAATAGGTAAACAGTATCCCTGTTACAGTGGTAAGTGCCAAAGGAAGAGCCAACACAGCCCCTACCGCTTTATGCCACTTTAACCCATACCGTTTCACCGTTGCTAACGTTGGCATATTCATTCAAACCCCTCATTCACATAAACCACACCATACCTAGCACTTTCACGCTTTATCCTCTTTTACCGCCAAAGGATAGCCTATCAAATATTCTCTACACTGTAGCACTATATCCATAAAAAAGGTATCGTCTCAGAGGTAGCACGGTAGGGTGACAGCGGAAACCCTTTGAGGCGAATCCCCCCTTGGGAATGCTGTAAGCTTCCTCCGTTGATATGATAACACCCCGATTCTCCGCAACGTTTTGCAATCGAGGGTAACATTTTGCCAGGGTTACACCTCAAGGCAGGGTCAAACGCCCGTTTGAGCGACTCAAAACATGCCAAGACCTCAGAGGAGAAAGCATCGTTCATAAAGGCTATTTTTTCTAGTCCTATACCATGCTCTCCACTCAGCACCCCTCCCATCTTTAAACATAAGGCAATAATTGCCTCATTCGCCTGTAATACACGCTGTGTTTCATCGGGATCTTGCGGATTGAGTAAAATATTGGGGTGCAAATTACCATCTCCTGCATGAAACACATTCCCCACCAAGACCTCATACTGCTCACAAATCGCTTGAATGCCTGCCAATACCTCAGGGAGCGTTTCCAAGGGAATCACTGTATCCTGCACGACCATGGCGGGACGGAAACGACCATATGCCGCTACCGTACCTTTTCTTGCTTTCCAGAGTCCTTCACACGCTTCGGGAGTTGTTTCCCAACGGTACAAAGGCGGTGCAAAAGGCTTCACAACCTCAGTGAGTGCCTGATACTGCATCAGGAAGTGGGATTCGTCGTGTGCATCAAGCTCTACCAGCAAAAGAGCCTCTAGGGTTTCAGGGAAGCCCATATGGAACGCCTGATTGACCGCCTGAACGGTCAGAGCATCCATAAACTCCATGGCAGCGGGCAAAATACGACTTGCCATGATTGCCGCAATACATTGCGTTGCGTGTAACGTCGTTTCAAATCCAAGCAGCATCACCCCCACATGGGTAGGCAGAGGGGTTAACGCAAGTTTCAACTTCGTGATAACGCCCAGTGTCCCTTCACTACCACACCATAGCCCTGTGAGGTCAATATCAGCGCCGCCACCTAAAGCGTCATACCCTTCAGGACGTTCCAACCAAACACACTCCCCTGTCGGTAATATGACTTCCATACCCAAAAGATGATCGGTGGTTACCCCATATTTTAAGCAATGGATACCGCCCGCATTTTCAGCCACATTACCCCCTAAAGTACAAGCTGCCAAACTTGAAGGGTCAGGGGCGAAAAAAAGCCCATACGGCTTACACACTGTGGTAAGGTCAGCATTCACCACACCAGGCTCCACCAACGCATACCGTTGTTCAGGGCAAAGCTCTAG
>JBJTUH010000033.1:0-3582 GCA_046080605.1 Vampirovibrionales bacterium | reverse complement strand
CCCTGAAATACCTCTTTCAAAGGGTCTCTTTGTTATCGTCACCCTAAATCCTTGATACCCAAGATAACTGAGGCTAGCCCATGTTGTGGTAACTAGCCATACGTAAAGCTCAGCAGAACCCGCCATGGCATGGCACCCAGTTTGAAGTAAGGTAAGAAGCCAAGGGATATGGTCAACCCACGCCAGCGTCGGTGAGGGCCAAGGCATGGTGAGAGGGTGCCATGTCTGTCCCCATTGCCATACACCCCATAGGACACACCACAGAAACCAAGCAATCACGTGCCTTAACCAAGAATGCCGATATCCACGTAGGGTACACCATCGGGTCAGGCTTCTGTAAGCACGAATACTCATCGCCCATAGCCCCGCCCATAACAGGCTACTATAGCCCACCAACACAAACCACAATAATCCCGTAAGGCCCCAGCCAAGCCATGAAGGGACACCTAGCCATGTGAGAGGCATTAACCCTTGTACCCATTGATAGTTCAATCCTTGAAACACCCATGAAGCTAACATCCCATACCAAAAGGCATCACGCACATGCCTCATAGCACATGAGGGGTTGTCATGGCTTGTGTGTGAGGGGTTCAAACATTGCCACCAGCCATGGCACCATAAAATGGCTCCTAATGACCCAAGCCATCCATAGCCCCAATAAGTGACAGCTTCATGTAGCAACACAGCCCCTATGACAAGATACACGCACTGAATCAAAGTGCCGTGTGTCTTGTCATAGAAGGATTGAGGACTAGTCAAGATAAAATGCAGTAATGAGTTTTTGACGGTCTTCAGCGTATTCAATGGCAAGCTTTAAGGTGTTCGAGTTGTGGAACAAGAACAAAATAAGTTGGTCACAATGGTCAATAATTTCACGGTTGCACAGACGGCTTGCATCTGAGAGCGGCATCATTTGCCATTCGGGATGTTCAATAATAGTCGGAATCCCAATCAGCTGATCCTGCACGTCGCTAGGCTGTTGTCCGATGGTTTGAGGCAAAATCACTTCTAAAAGTTTTGGGTTTGCACGCATTGCCCCACGAATTGCAGCAGCGTTAGGACCTGAGGAACCCCCTGAGGTCACAATGGTATTCCCATTTTTCGCTAAGTCAAACGCAAGGGTTTCAATGAGTTGTTGATGAGGTAGGGGAATATTTCTGCTACCGATAATGGCAATTTTTTTGACGCTTTGCTGTAAAGTGTAAAACTCTGCGGCGAGTTTATCAAAAGGGTCGGGGGAGTCTTGATGGGGTGCTACCCCTGGTAAACTGACTTGAGGGACATGAGGCTTTTGGTTAGGGTCTTCAGGTGTTTCAACTGAGGCGGAAAAAGTCATACACATTGTGGCATCAGATAGGTCTTGGTTCATGAAGGGTCATCCAGTCTTTAAGACATGAGACAATGAAGATAAACGATGAGACAGTAAAAGGAAACCATTTAGCAGGTACTGTGCATTTTACAGACTATGATGGATGAAAGTAACAGGTCACCCAAAACGTGCTAAACTTTCGTGTGGCATGAAGAGATCATTGAATAAAATGGTTGGAGCTTTAGTATACCTAATAAAAGGGGTTCCTGTCACTACAAGGGAAATTGTTGTAGAAAACGAGGGTCGTTCTGATAAAACAACCGAATGTCATGCACTTGGTGTCGTAACATGGTAAAACGCTCTACCCCTAAGCCAAAGGCAAATCCCTGAACCTCTTCAGGGTTGTACCCCGCTGCTTTGAGTACATTCGGATGTACCATCCCACAGCCTAGTACTTCCAGCCATCCAGTATGGCTACAGACTTTACATCCGTCGCCATGACAAAAAATGCAAGCCACATCCATTTCTGCACTGGGTTCAGTAAAAGGAAAATAGCTTGCACGAAAACGGGTTTTAAGGCTTTCCCCTAAGTATTGCTTAATAAAAGCGTCTAATACCCCCTTGAGGTCTGAGAATCTGATAGGGTGCTGCACATGACTTACCCACAAGCCTTCAATTTGATGGAATAAGACATACTTCCGTGCAGTAATATCCTCATTACGATAGACACGCCCAGGGGCTACCACCGCAAGCGGAGGGGTGTGAGCTTCCATGTGGCGTATTTGTGCATTACTGGTTTGGCTTCTTAATAACACATGAGGTGCCACCTGTGTGTAAAAAGTATCCTGCATATCACGGGCAGGGTGGTCTTGGCGGAAGTTGAGTGCGTCAAAATTATAAAAGTCTGTTTCAATTTCGGGACAGGCTTGTGGGTCAAGAATCTGAAAGCCCATCGTTCTGAAAATGTCCGTCATTTCCTCAATGGCTTGGCTGATAGGATGCGGTTTCCCTGTGCGGAAAGCAAGTCCTGGAAGCGTTACATCTACTCGTTCAGTTTCCAGTTGGGCAACCAGTGCCTCATGGGCTAGACGCTCTGTGGCGTGTGCTAGTGCCAGTTCAAGGGTTTGGGTGAGCAGTGCTGTATTTTGTCCTACCACTGCTTTAAGCTCAGGGGGAACCTCTTTGAGTTGTTTTTTTAATGCACCCAAGATACCCTTTTTTCCCGTGAAAAACAAACGTAACCCTTCAATATGACTTGCCTGCAACGCAGGATGGGTTAAAGTGTCTTTGAGCGTTGCCAGTCCCTCTGGGTTTCCTAACGCTTCGGGGGCTGTCGAGAATGTTTCAGACCATGCCTTTGCAAGCGTGTAACACGTTGTGGCAGTGTCTTCAGGCACGGCTTGTAAAAAGGGAAGTGCTTCTGCACCGAATGTCCAAATGGCTTGCCATTGCTGGCATTGTTCTATGGAAAGACAAGAGGTGACACAGGAAGTAACTGAGGTATTCATGGGCATGCGTCCATTTCAGTAAGTTTAAGAGGTGCAGTACATTGAGGCAGTGTCTAGCCTGACTCATAAACCGTGTGCAACGATAGACAACGATAAAAAGCATATGCTCCAGTGTACCACAAGGAGGCTTCCATACGATGAGTGAGCTTCTTTAGCGTCTGAACCCTCTGACAATCCTCATCAGCGTTTTAATTTCGTCCATGACGGTTTGCGTGTCTACTACGGTACGTGCAATCCCATAGCCTAAGGGGTCTTTTTGCCAGCGTGTTGTTTTCATGGCGGTACGTAAAACCTGAGTGGCATAGCGATTCACGTCGGTCACTTTTGTTCCTAAGACGATACTCCCTGCCACGACCGTAGCCCCTATGATGAACGATAGCGGATGTTGGGCGGTACCCTTGTCTCGATGTGTGACAAGTGAAGAGGTCTCTTGGGTGGGCGTGTGAGAAGGTACCTTTGTGAACGGACCTTTAGCAACACCTGATACCATACAAAACACTCGCAATACTTGATGATTCTAGGGACGATACTACGCTGAAAGACCCGCCAAACTTAAAGGGTGACGCTTTGAAGATACTTTTATACTATTCAACACCTCAGCTGAATGAAAATTGACCCTCAGAGCGTTGTGCTATGGCAGGTCGTTCGTTTGCACGCTCTGAGATGCTTGATGTTATACTGGAGTGAAGCGTTTGATGTGCATATCTCACTCCCAAAAGGACTCTTTTCTCATGATGTTTACGGGTATTGTGGCGGGTAAACTCG
>JBJTUH010000032.1:0-4269 GCA_046080605.1 Vampirovibrionales bacterium | reverse complement strand
TTTAATCGTAAAACGATAGCATTTTCGAGATGTAAAGAGATGGTGATAGCGACAATGAAGTTATTACAACATTTGGTGCATAGTGTAGACTCAGTATTAGAAGCGTGGAATATCATACCCAACATTATTAAATAACACTCTTAGGAAGCGTATTTTTTGGGAAAGTCCCCACGAGTCATACCCGATGGATACGACATTACCTTGAGCGAAAGCCCTTCAAGGATAAACCCCACTGGGTACTATAGGGTAAGGAAGGACAACACGGGCTATCCATCGGCTGCCATTGGCGTGAAACCACCGCCACTTGAAAAGGATAATAGTGGGTATCCACGGAGAAAGTTTGAACTTTTCCACGAATGGCAACGCTCCCCAGAGTCGTTTGTTGCTCGGGCGTGTCCACATGGGTAAGTGCCACTAAATAACTCTGAACACTATCCTGTCCGTTGGTATAAGACGCAATACCATGCACCAAGAAAAGTCCATCTCGCTGTCCGTCACCGTCTAAGTCAAATAGCCGATACTGCGACGTATCCAGCACAAGCTGAACATAAGGTGTTTTTTGACTAGGTAAGGTTGAAGGAGACACCCATGCCCCTCTGACAAAACGATAGGGTTTCCCCTGTAAGGATAGGGTACAACGTTGAAATATCTTGGGTAAGCCTTGAAGATTACTTTCCAGCTCCTTTTGACTGAGTACAGAAATATCTCGTCGTGAGGTTTGTTCAGGGCTAGGCAACACCGTGGTAGCCACCCACTGTTGATATTTGAGCAACAGGTCATACGATTGACTTTCAGCCTCAAAAGGCTCAGGCGAAGCATAGGTTGTATTTTTAGGAAACATGCCAAGCCTCACAACAGGTTCTCCTGTAGACATATACCCTAGGCTAAGGGCATGCACTTTTCCCCATAAAGCGGGAGATGATGCGATAAAACGGGGAGAACGCATATAAATATCATGGAATAACAAAAGGTAATATCGCTCTGTATCTAACGGGTTTTGTGGATGAAACACTCTCACCAGAACCAAGGCATCTTGTCGACCGTCTCGGTTCACGTCCACAAGGCGGTAAGTGCTACGTTCAAATTGAACTTGAGCAAAATCAGGGATATGAGGGTGCATCGAGGCTTGCGTTTTATGCACAACAGCTTGAAGGTGTCGAGGGTCTTCATACACCCGTTTCAGTACCCCATGGTGCATTTCAACACGAACCGTCCCTTCCAATGTAAAGGTGCTGTCATCAAGGCTTTCAGGCCACGTTTGAAATCCGTGAGGTATTTGCTGATAAAGACGAGGTACCCCAAACGCCATAGGCACCTGTAAAGGCTTAGGGTCAACTTCTTGATACAAGCCCTTTCTGACATACGCATACCAAGGTGTGGCATCGGCTTGACGTTGATATGATAGCCGATGTGCTTGCCTTTGTTTCGTCTGTGTGAGCTGAAAAAAGCTCCCCTGAGAAGACTGGACCAAGTCCTCTGAAGCACGCTCTGTCATGGGACGCATGGCATTTGCCCCTACTATCCCCTGCAGCAGCAGCACCAAAAAGGTACCATACGTTAGGCAACACCAAGCCCTATACGCCCTGAGTCGTATAGAAAACGTATCATACAAGTCATTCATTACCATTGACTGTGCTGTCCCCTGTCCGTAGATGCCATGTTGGAATCGTTCCAATAAGAGCATTCGGTACAACATAAGTTCCCAAGAAGCACCCTTGATTTAATTTCCTGTTAATAAAGGATAGACAATCATGTTTGGAAAGTGGTTTGATAGTACCATGTCGCTTTGTGCCGTGCTGTTGTCTATCGTAAGCTCTGGAGATTTCTTCTGTGCGTTTCCCCCTTTCTGCACATCTTTACAGAACCGTGTCTGCTACTTTAATGGTTGCGTTGATGAGTATCAGCCTTCAACTTGGTACATTCAGCCCTACCCTTTATGCAGGCACACCAAGTACAAGCCCTTCTGCCTCTGAAGTACCAGAACAAGTACTCACTCAGCTCTATGACCAAGTATGGCAACGTGTGAATGATAAGTTTTTAGACCGACACACCAACGGACAAGTTTGGAGTATTTGGCGACACCGTTATGACGGTAAACTGCATACCATGGAAGACACCAAAGTAGCGATTGACTCCATGCTGAATAGTTTAGGCGATGTCTACACCCGCTATTTAGATGTAGAAGCCTTTACCGAAGAAACACAAAGTATCCAAGCAACGCTTTCGGGCATTGGCATTCAAATGGGCATAAAAAATAACAATATTGTCGTCATAGCCCCCATTGAAGATACCCCTGCGGATCGTGCAGGCTTAAAAAGTAATGATATCATTACCGCCATTGATGGTAAAAGCACCCGAGGCATGAGCATTGAAGATGCCTCAAAGCTTATTAAAGGTAAAAAGGGAACACCTGTCACCCTCACCATTGAACGTAAAGCCCCTGAGGGAAGTAGCTCTTCTTCCTTAAAGTTTACCGTGGTACGAGATGATATTAAGCTGAAAACAGCAAGTATCAAACACCCTCTGGATATTGCCATCCCCGAAGATATTGGCTACATTCGCCTTAATGCCTTTATTAGCCAAGAAGCGGCACGAGAAGTAGAAGAAGCCATTGCTAAATTAAAAGACCGTAAGGGCTTTATTTTAGACCTGCGTAGCAACCCTGGCGGACTTGTCACAAACGCATTACGCATTGCCGATGATTTCCTAGAAGAAGGTGTCATTGTTTCAACCGTTGACCGTGACGGCTACAAAGTAACCCAACGTGCCACAGAAGGAACCCTGACGGACAAGCCTTTAATTCTCCTGATTGATGGAGGCTCTGCCAGTGCCAGTGAAATTCTCAGTGGGGCTTTGAAGGATAACCATCGGGCATTACTGGTCGGACAGAAAAGCTTTGGGAAAGGGCTTGTTCAAGAAATTACCCCCTTGGCACTAGGAGCGGGTATGAACATTACCACCCAAAAATATCTTACACCCAACAATGTAGACATTAATCTTCAAGGCATTATGCCTGATGTGGAAGTAAAGCCCATCACTGCCAAGGAGACTGCTAAAAGATCCGACAAAAAAGGAGAAACCAAAAAGGAAGCCTCCTCTGAAATACCTAAGGAAGATTTAGTCTTTCAAAAAGCAGTCGAGTTGTTGCGAGACCTCAATACGGGAAAAGTTACGATTCGTACGTTAAAAGCTAAAAGTTAAGCCTTATCCTTGGTAAATGAAACCTCCCTCTTCCTTCTCACTACATAGAGAAGAGGGAGGTTTGAAATAAAAACGCATTAGGCTCAACGGTATAGGCGATAGGCTCCAAGAGGAATTAAGGTTCCCGTCGTATTCGCCTCTTGTAGGTTACTCCCTGTAAACAAGGAGCCTTGAAAGTTCCCTAATTGCAAGTCAGCAAGCCGTAAATTCGCATCTGTAAAGTTAGCCCCTCTAAAATCACCGTGTTTTAAGTCAGCCTGTTGTAAGTTTACCCCTGTAAAATTGGCTTGCCTTGCCTGAACCCCGGCAAGATTGGCTCCTTGAAGGATTGCACCATGAAAAGTGGCTTGGTTCAAGGTAGCACTCCCTAAGTTACTTCTATGTAGACTTGCACCTGTAAATCTCGCCCTCATGAAAGTGGCACCCATCAGGTTCGCATCATTAAAGCTTGCCACGCTATTATCCGTACCCGCCATGGTCGCATTTCGTAAGTCTGCCCCTTGCAAAGAAGCACCTACAAAACGGGCTTTGGTTGCTTGTGCTTGTCGTAGGTCAGCACCTTGCACATTAGCCCCTGTAAAATCTGCACCTGCTAATGTGGCACTGTGTAAATTAGCTTGACTCAAATTACTTTTTTTAAGGCTCGCCTTAGCTAAATTCGCATTTTTAAAGTTAGCGCCTATAAAGCTTCCTCCTTGTAATACCCTACTGCCACTTAAATGAATATTGGTAAGGTTACTCCCGTCCCCTATAATACGCACACGATGCCGAGGGTACTTGGCTTGTGTACGACGCACCCTATTAGGGGATGTTTGCAAATAGGGGCATCATCTTAGCCAATCCAGTACGCACGCCATACTCACAAAACCTGCATAATGCATTGCTAGCTTCTCATAACGTGTCGCAATACGTCTTAACCTCTTTAAACGGCGTTGGTGCCTCAACATAGTTATGTTATAATAGAGCCATGAATTGCCCGAAATGCCACTGTACCGAGGCGACTAAAAACGGTACCATGAACCAAAAACAACGATATAAATGCAAGCAATGTGGGTGTAATTACACTCA
>JBJTUH010000031.1:0-30151 GCA_046080605.1 Vampirovibrionales bacterium | reverse complement strand
TTTAGTCGCCTCGGTACAGTGGCATTTCGGGCAATTCATGGCTCTATTATAACATAACTATGTTGAGGCACCAACGCCACAAAATCAACCCCCTACAGCGGTACATTGGGGAAAGTCACTCCTCTGGATACAGGAATGTTTGAAAAAAATAAGACAAACCTGTTGACACTCGTTTTTGTTTCTATTACAAATAATAACATCGAAAGACGCAAAACGTTACTAACAAGTAGTGTTTGTGGTTTTTGATAGTAAAACTTCATAGTTTTCCAGTGTTATACTGGGGTGTCGCCAAGCGGTAAGGCAGCTGGTTTTGGTCCAGCCACTCAGAGGTTCGAATCCTTTCACCCCAGTTTTTTCATATCTTTTTGGGTTTTATGATATGACACGCCCTGAACCCCGTTCTGTTCTCACTGAACCCGCTACCGTTACCCTTGAAAAAGGGTATTACTCTTGGTGTAGCTGTGGGTACAGCAAAGATGAACCCTTTTGCGATGGGAAACATATAGGGAAAGGGTTTTGTCCTATGACACTTATTATTTCCGAAGAGCAAGAAACGTTAACACTGTGTCAGTGTAAACGGACGCAAACACCTCCTTACTGTGATGGGTCTCATGGACGCACTCACTCCAGTATTTAGTATCCTCAAAAACACAGAGGGACACCCTGAGCCTCAGACGCTACGAGAGAGCTGGGTTAGCATTCATTTGCAAGCATTATTGCATAATGCTGAAAAACTTGTACAGACATTGCCAAACCATGCCCGTTTGCTACCTGTCATAAAAGCCAATGCGTATGGTCATGGTGCCTATGAAGTGGCTACCACGCTTTGGGAGAAATATGGTGCTAAAACCATTGCACGCTTTGGCGTAGCAACCTTACCTGAAGCTCTTGCACTTCAAAGCTCTGAGAAGCCTTTCCCTGTTCTCATGATGAACATGCCTTCCTATCAGGCACTTACCCATGACACACACACGAAGCAACAGCTCCAGAGTGAGGGGGTAGCATTTACAGTCTTTCGTTGGGAGCATCTTGAGTGGTTGGAAACGCTTGCCTCATCCTGTGTGCATCACCCTTGGCATGTCCACGTGAAAGTGAATACGGGCATGCACCGCCTGGGCATTCATTGGGAAGAAGCCAGTGCCTTTTGCCAAAAAGTATACGCCTTACATCAAGCGGGGGTACTTGTCTGGGAAGGGCTGTATACCCATTTTGCGATGGGAGGAGAGCCTACTGAGCGCTGGCTGCAACTGGGTCGTTTTGGGAGACTTCTCACCCAATTACAAACCCTTAGCATCCCCTATCCTACTATGTGTCATGCGAGCAATACGGATAGCTGGATTGCACTTCAACATGACCGAGCCACCCAAGTGCCAGACGCTGCCACCATGACGCAAGACACCCTCAAGGGCTTGGCGTGCTTAAACGTCTATCGTGTAGGCATTGCATTGTATGGCTATGAAGATGAAGGGGCATTAGAAGCCTTAGGGTTGCGTCCTGTCATGGGCGTTTACGCCTGTATCAATCAGGTTCAGTATGTTGCACTAGGGGAGGGGGTGAGCTATGACTATCGGTTTAAAGTCAGCCTGAATGCACCGTGTGGTATATGGATTGGAACCTTACCTCTAGGCTATGCCGACGGCGTACATCGGCAACTTTCAGGACAAATGCATGTGCAGATAAACGGCATCATGTGTCCGCAAGTGGGGACGATTACCATGGACCAACTCATGATAGACCTCTCACCACTTCTCCAAGCCTTCCCAGAGACCCCACTCCAAAGCTATCTCGGCACACGAGTCACGTTGATTGCCCATGACCCTCCCGAAAGCCAAAGGGCATTTCATACACCTTTTCCCGAACCCTCCTTGGCAACATGGGCAACCCAAGTACAGTCCATTCCGTATGAACTGATGTGTAGCCTAAACGCACGGCTTGAGAAGGTCTTTATTCCTGTGTGTACTCGTGATACAAAAGAGTCATAACTCGTAGCCATAGCGTCAATGAATAGACGTTAGAAAGTGACCCTTGTTCTCATGATGATGACCATGCTCTTAACCCCTGAACTCTCTCAAAGGCTTGAGTCAGTGCGTACACTGTTACACACGGCAAAAGGGGTCATGGCTTCTGAGACAATCTACGCCACCATGCTTCGCCTAGAAGAGGCAACCCTTGCCCCTTCTTTCTGGGAAGATGCTTCAAACGCCCAACAGCACCTTCAGGCACTCAATGAGCTTAAACAAGGTGTCGCACAGCTTGAAGCTTGGCACAATGAGAAAGAAACCCTTGACGTACTACTGGGCATGCTGACTTCAGGCGAAGGAGATGCTTCCTTTGAGCAAGAGTTTTACGAAACCCTCCAAACACTAGAACACGCACTGTCACAATGGCAACTACAACAAATGCTATCGGGACGCTATGACCGTCATGATGCTCTTTTAAGCATCAATGCAGGGGCAGGAGGCACCGATGCTCAAGACTGGGGTGCCATGCTATTAAGAATGCTATTACGCTGGGCAGAAAAAAGAGGCTTTACCACCAAACTTCTTGAACAAAGTGACGGTGAAGAGGCAGGCATTAAAAGTGCCACCATTCGGCTCAGTGGTGCGTATGCTTATGGCTGGACACGTTCAGAACATGGCGTACACCGACTGGTAAGAATTTCTCCGTTCAATGCCAATGGGAAAAGACAAACCAGCTTCGCCTCTATTGAAGTAACGCCCGTTGTGGATGAGGTCTCAGCAAAGGACATTGACGTGAAGCCCGATGATATTGAATGGGATACCATGCGTAGTGGGGGTGCTGGCGGGCAAAACGTGAACAAAGTTGAAACAGCGGTACGTCTGCACCACAAACCTACAGGCATTGTGATTAAATGCCAGCAGGAACGAAGCCAACACCAGAACCGAGACATTGCCCTTGAGATGCTACGTTCAAAACTACTTGCCATCAAGCTTGCAGAACGAGATGCCACACTGAACGCCGTCAAGGGAGGCGTACTAGACGTAAACTTTGGTAGCCAAATACGCTCGTACGTGTTTCATCCTTATAGCTTGGTGAAAGACCATCGCACCCACCACGAGCATGGGAATGTCCACGCCGTGATGGATGGTGAATTAGATGGCTTTATTGAAGCCTGGCTTCTCAAGCAATCTCGCTAAGGAGTGGAAGCTGGACGAAGAGAATTATAATTATCAATCAAACTATTGAATAAATTACCTCCGTTACGAGGAGTAACTTCTCCAAGGGGTAGACCCGTTTGTCGGTTGAAATTGGTCAGTCTAACACTCGTAGCTTGACCAGTACCGTTATTACCATAAGAATTAAAACTTGCCCAATTATTAAAATTAGTACCATTCGTTGTGTGCTGTACCAATGCTGGTCCTCTGACACCTAACCATACTCTTTGGGTACCACCTTTTCCAAATAAGCCTGTCGGTGTTTCAGTAGCAATACCTTGAAAAGAACCGTTATTATCAGATACACGCTTCACTGTGACATTTTTACCGAAGGGTCCTAAGCCACGTCTGAAGGTTACAGAATTATTTTGATTAAGTGCTTGTAACAATTCTGGATTATTTGACACTTGTCTCATAAAGCCATTAGCCTTATGAAAAGAACGAGTGTTTAGGTAGCCATGGACTCTATTTTTAATAAGACCAACAAAGCCATTAGGGGCATTCAAACTCATCATAAGTGTATCATCCTTTGGTAAGCAATAGGGGAAATCAAAAAATAAAAGGTAACCATAGAAAAACAAAACCATAAAATAATAAAAACAATACATTAAGGAAATTGCTTTCATCAGCAATAAACCCAACGGGCAGATGCAATCCGCCCCTATAACTCTGCCTATTAATGTAGGGGATACCCTTGTGGTATCCCGAACTTGTGGTATCCCCCAAAATCGATAAGCAATAGGAGCATTCAAACCTAGGGTTAAACCTAGGCAATCTTGGGCAATATTCGCACATAAGAGGTGTTTATTGTGCTACGGCGTTATAGGCCCTTGAAAGCGATGTTTGAAGTCACTGAAGCGTAAAGAGTTTGCATTTCCTATGATGATGATGGCAGGAGAATCAATCAACTTATCCCAACGGCTGTTGGGTAAACCCGCCATGGTGCCTTCTCAAAAAGGCATCAGCAAAACCACCACACAACAAACCGTCCAACAAACCCAACTTGGTAAAGCCCCCGTCGCAAAAGCACTCCCTAACAAAGTTAAAACCACACAGACAACAGCAACACAAACGCCCAGCACTAAGAACCCTGCTCTGAATACACTCCTAGTAGGTAGCGGCGTAGGCTCTGCTGTTATTGCGAACAGTAATACCCAACCCAAAAACGCCAAACCCTCTCAAGAAACCCCTCAAAACTCAGGCAAGAGTACCCCTGTTGCGAAAACGCTTGACCAAAAACTTGGACGCACGCCTGCGGAAGAGTCTCGTGCATTAGAAACCCGAGTCATCGCACGTCCTAATAAAGACCGTGCAAAAGACTTACAAGTACAAGTACGCACCAATAATGGTACACTTGCAACCGTGCAAATGGACAGCACCACCGAAGAAGGGGGCAAAGTTGAAAATATCCAAGCAGAGGTTGTGCGTACAAACCGAGTCAAAGAAGTGGAGCGTAAACTTCCAGGATTAAAGCTAGACTTTAACTATATCGGAGACTACATTAAGCCTAGCTACTGGGCGGGGGTGTTTGAAAATATTCAGCGTAACGGATTCAACCTAAAAGAAACCGTTGTACGTGAGAAAAAAGTAGAGCAGGTGGATACCTTACGTATCCGTCAAAAGCTCAACCGTGAAGGGACACAATACAAGGTTGTAACGTTTGCAGGGGATAACCCCAAAAGTAAGGTGGCAAGCGTTGAAATGTACGACACCACCCAAGGAAGTAACCCAACCTCAAGACAAATTAATCTTCTCAATGATAAACAGCCCGTCAAGGTGTCACGGGAAGAAGCAAAACCTCAAGCCCAAGTGGAAGAGGAAATGTACCAGCACCTAAAAATGCAAGCTGAAGCCACAAAACAAAGTATTCCCGAAGCACAACTAAGAGGGATGGCAAAACAGCGTGCCGAAGCAGAAATTAAACTGGTAAGACAAAACTTAGCCATGGAGCGTGACACTGCCTTATTAGCCACAAACGTACAACAACTCAGGGAAGAAGCTCAAAAGCAAGGTAAAACCCTTGATGATGCCACACTGATTGAAACACTCAAGGGACAGTCATTACAGAATGACCCTTTAACACGACACACCGTCTTCAAACGAAACATGAAAGACGGTAAAACCTCTACACAGGAATATCGTATTGCCTACAATGCGATGACGTTTGATGAAAAAACGGGCGACCTCGCCTTACGCATTCGTCCTGTAGACACCCAAGGACGTATTGAAAACACCGTAGAAAATCTCTCATTGGGTGGACTATCCAGCGTGATGGATGGTATTAAAACCACCTATGGTAATGAAGCACAAAACGGGATTGCCACACCCTACAAACGTCTTGAACCTTCTTTACAAGAACTTACCCAGCGTCTTGAGGCAGCCACAAAGCTTCAAATAGAGATGAACAACACGCTTGCCAAGGCGACCACCGAAGATGAGCGAAAGAAGCTCATGCAATCAGAAGCGTATCAAAAAAGTCAAGCAACCCTACGCACCACACTCAGCGGACTGACTGAAGAGCAAATTGGGATTCTTTCCAACCTTGCCACACGTACACAACCCGGAGGGGTATTAGGTCTAGGAGACCCCGACTCTAAAACCTTTGGGTCAAGTTTAAGTTTTGAAGACCACTTACAGTACGCCTCTCGTGGCATGGTGGATACCCCCTCACTCAAACAAGTAGGGAATGCGAAGGAAGTCGTCAACCAAGGCACCCTGCAAGCACAAAACATCCAAGACGTGACTGACCTTCGTGGAAAGAACCTCCAAGATGCTAGCCCTGTTGCCCTAGGGGAAGAACTACGCAAGCTTGAAGATGCAACCTCTGAAACTCGTTCATTTCAATCTAAAATAGGAGAAGCCGTTGGAGGCAATGCCCGTAAGGTATGGAATTGGTTCCAAGGTAAAGGCTTCACGAATGAATGGGATGTGTCACGGCAACGTGCTGAAATTACAGAAACTCGACAACGCTTTGAACAAGCTAAAACCCAATACGATGCACTTTTAACCCAGGCAGCACAAGCCACAACCGATGAACAAAAAATGGCGTTGGAGCCTTTGCTCAATGACGCAAAAACAGCCCTAGACAGAGAACGCTTAAAGGCTTATACCGTTCGTGACCAAGTACAAAACTTTGAAAAAGAATCCAAAGAAACAGGAAAACTGATTACCAGCGAAGTGGTTTCAAAGGGTGCCTTTGCACTAGGTACCCTGCTTGCAAGCCCCTTAGGCCCTCTCGCTCCTGGGGTAGGCGTGGCAGCCGCTGCCTTGATGAATACTACGGTAAACTGGGCGATGAATAAAGACACCGCTCGGGGTTATAGTGGCTCGGAAGCCGCTTGGGATGCCCTTGCGGGTGCCGTCAGTGCAGCCCCCTTGCCTTCAGGTGTGATGAATCGGTTCTTTAAGCCTGTGGTGGATAACCCTGGTACACGGATGCTTATGAACCGTATGGGGTCTCTGCCAGGCGTTCGCCAACTGACCCACTTAGGAGAAGCCGCTTTCATTCGTACACTCGGAAAAGATGGCGTACGCCAAGTGGGTAACTTCCTTGCACGGGAACTACCTCAAGACCTCGCACAAAATATTTCAACCAAAATGGCGGTTCGTCGCAATCAAACCCCTGATGAAGACTTCCATGAAGGCTTTACTAACACGATATTTGATGAATTTGGAAACACCATTGTCTCTGCTGCAACCATGGGTGTAGCACGTAAAGTAGGAGGGCATCTTGTCGTTAACCCACTCAAACAGGCTGGCGTAAGTGTTGCAAAGTCTACTGGGATTCTTTCTAAGCATCATATTACAGGGGAACTTGTCCAAGAAGCCCCATTATTTGCACGGGTATTCAACCGTACCAACCGTCAGCATCATGAGGGCATCCTCAATCATCTTGAAACCCGCTTTGGTACTCGTGACCTTGCACGCCTAACCGAAGAGCAACGCTTAGGTGGCATGGCAGAATACTTGCAACATCAAGGGCTAGGGGCGACAAGACAAACCAACCTATTAGACAGATCTGCCCGCTTTGGCGGACAAAGCAATGTTGCCCAAAGCAGAGTAGAACAGACCGTTCTAGGACATTTGGGGAACAATAAAGCAGGGTTTACTCCTGGGTTAGGCTTTGGTGCAAACCAACGTTCAGGACTTCTTGGCTTAGGTGCCTCAGGAGAGCAGCAAGCCGAACGGTACCTTTCCAAAGAGTTTTTCCCCGAACTACGTCAACAGGTCAACACACTGTTGCACCATAACCCCAAGGCCTATGCCAATACGATTCCGGGATCTGTCAAGAAAGTGATCGACTTTGACGACTACGCACGTTACGGATTTGCAAACCGCACGGAAGCCGAACGGGCAATGGGTGCGATTTACAGCACCATGACCCTTGACGAACGTGAAGCCCTAAAAGCAACCCTTATCGCTCATCGTCGTGCAGGGCACGCCCATCACATGGGAGACACCATGAAGATTAATTTAGCAGAGTTTACCTCAAGCGTGTATCAATCAAAAGCACAAGGTGGTATTGCAGGCGGAGTGCCTCGTGGGTGGGGCTTGGATGGTCTTTCTAGCATGGGAGATGCCAAAGAAACCTTCCTGCATCGAGGGGTACAAGGGTTTGGCAATACGTTCAAGTTTCAATCAGGCTTTGTGCCTGGCTGGACGATGGTAGGTATGGCTCGGAACAATCTTTTCAACGGTGCGTGGTACAAGTTTGGACCTGGTGCGGGGACACTGAAGCTTATCCGTGGTCTTGAGGAAGCTGGGCTGGATAAAGCTTCTGTCCGCCAATTAGAGGCAACCTTTATGTCGCTTCCAGGAGCAGAGCAAGGCATGATGTTACAGCATTTAATGCGTGAAGCTCAAGAGCGTATCGAACGGGGACAACGTTTAGACAACAGCCTTGTACAGCAAACACTGGCACGCACCAGTGCGCAAACCAATAACTGGAATGTCGTACCCAATGAGCCGTTTGCACTGGGTGACCGTTTAGGACATATTGAGAAACAGCTGAACAACATCAAACACGGCAACTATGACCTAAACGAATGGGCAAGCGTAGGACGACAAATTGACCAACTCAAAGCCGAGCGGGCAGACCTACAAAAAGCCATGCGGTATCTGGACGGTAACGCCACCGCAGAAAACAATGTTCGGTATCATCGAGATGCCCAAGGTAACACCTCGGTCAACGTCAAGCCTGACTTTGCCAAAATGGCACAGCAACCCAATAAACTGTATGCAGAACTTAACAAAATGGGTCGTCGTCGTTGGACAGGGGAAGACATGGCACATATTGTACGCTTAAATCAAGCCACTGATGGTATTACAGGGCAAGAAGTCATACAAACCTATCTGGATACCGCCTTTAAAAACAATCGTCGTCCCTTTGAAACCCCTGAAGCAACCCTACAGCGCATCCGTGACACCGTACGGGAACAGTTCAGTGCTACTTTAGTGAGTGATGGGAAGGTCAGTGAGGCTCGTTTAATTGACCAGTGGATACGTCAATGGCAACCCACCAGCCTTGAAAAACCTAACTTTATGTGGGGCGTAGGACGGTTTATCCAGAACGCCTACGGCTTAGAGCGTCCTAACATGTATGTTCAAGACCGTGAACTACTACGAAACGCAGGCTTCGCACAGTAAGGCTTACAAACCACACACTAAGCCCTCATAGCGACCATCGTCAAGCAATACTCTCGTTTAGACTTCCCATGACCTTAATGGATGATACTAAGCCTTAAAAAAACCTTAAAAACAATCTTAGGCTATTGGCTTGTTTGTAGGCAGTATGTTTTAAAGTGAGAAGAGTCTTTTATAATCCTCAGGCGTAATTTCATGAAGATATTTTTACAACTCACGTGAGAAATACGTGTGAGTTGACTGGTTTCTTTGGCATTTAAATCCAGAGCAAAGCAACGTAGCAATTCCCTGAATTTGTGTTCAGAAATGTGCGAACCTTTATAATACTTGTTTTTCATTGTAGTCATTGAAACCTAGCCTATCATGGATTAGCTAAAGTTTACCAGACCCTCCATTTTTTTCATGCGTTCTATCTGTCTCATCTCTACCTTCATTTTGCCTAAAATATGTCCTTGAAACTCAGTTCTTAAATGGTCAGGGATGTTCACCACGGGTTTGAGTTTGCCAAACTTTTGCTCATAAGCACGAATTGCCTTTTGCGTATTGGGACCATTATATCCATCCACTTCATTGGGTTTAAGTAGCCCTTTACGGACAAGTTCAACTTGCTTTAGTTTGAATGAAGTAGCCTCTAGCCCTTGCCAGTAGAGTGTTTGATATCCCCTAAACTTATCGTTAGGAATCGTTTTGGCCTGAGAGACGACCATGGCACGTTCTTTGGCAGGGAGCTTGTCAATTTGTTCTACCAAAGGACGATACGCATCAAACATCCCACCCATAATGTCAATGGTTTTGCCTAAGTCTCTTCCTTTATCGGTAAAGTCCGACAGATCTTTGGGGCTAATTTGTCCTTTCTCATAATACTTATTGGCTAAAGAGGCTCTTAATTGAGGGTTTTTGATATGTTGAATGACCCCTGGGGTGAGTACCTCTTGAGGCTTAATGTTCGCTACTGTCATAGAGGGACCGCCCTTTTTACCCATCGCTTCGTGAAAGCGTTTTCCCGTAAAGGCTTCTGTGAGTGGCGAGCCAAACCTATCTAATGTTTCATGAAAGCCATGTTTTATATGTTTAGAAGTCATGGGACCTACAAACCCGAAGGCTGTCCCCTTGTCTTTAATAAACTCTTTGCCATATTCAGAGCGTAGGTTATGTTCAATAAGACCTTTGGGGATTTTAGGATTTTGAGCTTCTGTTTTATTGAGCGTTGGCTTTAAGTACTGTATCATTTCATTGATATTGGTGACGACTTTGCCATTGTTGGTTCTTACGCCATCTTTTCCTACCCCGAGCTTATCTAACCCTGTGGCTTTAGGAATATCCAGCTTTTGAATGGCTGGACGAATTTGCCGATCGTAAAACTTATCAAGTCCCATCATGATGCTTGGTTATATCCTTGTATTCTCTCTTGTCAGGATATACACACGAGTATGTCTCTCTTTGTGAGGACACATCACTCTAAACTTTGCCCTCTCTGGAGTCTTCGGTACATGAGGCAAAGAACTTGAAGACTTTCTGAATACGTTTTACGGTAGGGTGTGTTTCTGTTGATATTCTTTGTTAACGGATAAAACCCCTAGATAAAACACTCCCCTCTCTGGTTACCGTAAGCCAGAGAGGGGGTGTGACAGTATGTGGTAGGATGCTAGCAGAGTGTGAGCCATGAGCTATAAGCAGGCACTTGGTTTCTTACTACATCAAAGTAAAGGCTCTGAAGTTGGGTGGTAATGGGACCCATTTCACCTGAACCAATTAAACGATGGTCAATGGCACCCACGGCAGCCACTTGCGCACCTGTACCACAGAAGAACACTTCATCTGCTACATACAGTTCTGTACGGTCAATGGTACGCTCTTCACAGGGTAAGCCAAGCTCTTTTTTGGCAAGCTCAATCAGGGTAGCACGGGTAATACCTTCAAGAATGTTGTCGCTTACAGGAGGCGTAATAATTTTACCATTGCGTACTAGCATGAGGTTCATGGCTGACCCTTCACCCACATGACCATCTTGTGTTAGTACAATGGCTTCGTCAAAGCCTCCACGCTTCGCATCGGTGACAATCAGGGCAGCATTCATGTAAGAGCCTCCGCATTTTAAACGAGGAGGAAGGGCGTTATCATCCACACGTCGCCAGTTTGAAATACACACGTTTAAGGCTTTAGACGTTGAAACATAATCTCCTAAGGGTTGTGTCCATACCGTTAAACAGGTCGGTGCTTTGTCAATATTAGGTCCAATTACATCCACACCGCCTTTGTAGACCATAGGACGAATGTAGGTATCTTTTTGTGTATGCTTATTTTGTTTTACGACCTCAACCGTGACAGCTTCAAGCTCTTCAAGAGAAATAGGAGGCTCCATGTAGCACATTTTCGCATTGGCATAAAAGCGCTGATAGTGTTCCCGTAGGCGGAAAATTGCCATTTGGTCTGTGTCGGGTAAGTAGTATGCTCGGATACCTTCAAAAATAGAAGTGCCGTACATAAACGCATGGGTACGCACATTCACGGTAGCTTCTTCTAAAGGGACAAACTGACCATTAAAGTAAACGATAGAGCGAGGGGGTGTTGTCATCATCGGTGAAGAACTCCTTTAGAAACAAAACGTAACGTGAATAGGGTGAACCAGTACAGGGGAAGTATCCACCATGATAGCATAATAGACGGTTGGTGTTGATCCCCTCTATTTTGAAATAGAAGTCTCAGGGAGCCTCTCTGCTTCGGGTGTTTTTAGGTGAAGGTGACGTTTGATGTATCATTCTTGGAAACAGGCTGTGTTGGCACAGGTGATGGCATTATGTCAGTATTTGGGGCGTAGAACCTTTACGTTGCAAGAATTGTACCAGTTTGCAGCCACCCCGCTCCGTTTGCAGTTTCAAGAGAATACGCATCCTGAAGCAAAAATTCGGCAACAGTTACAACGCTTACGAGATGAGAAGTTGCTACGGTTTAATGATAGAGGGTGTTACACCCTAGAAGCGAAATTTTTACTTCAAGAAGAAGTTGAAGAGGAAGTACAACCTCTTCTTGAGGCTTGGATGCAAACCCTTCCGCCACTGCATACCTTAGAACACCCTGAGGTGTCTTCTGATGCTTCGGTGATGTCAGAGGAGGCACAGACGCATCATAAGAAAGAGTACCTTTTTGAAACCTATGTGCGTGATAAAGGCTGGGTGAAACTTGCAAAACAGACCTTTGGGTATCAGTGCTTCATGCCCGAGTGTCGCAATACCTTTATAAAGCCTGATGGTACCCCTTACATTGAGGTGCATCATATTATACCGCTTCATCAGGGTGGAGAGGATGGGCTATGGAACCTAAGTACCCTGTGTGCGCATCATCATAGAATGGCACACTTTGCAGACCCTGCAAAACGGCAGGAAATCACGGAGTTTTTAAGACGGCGTGCCAGCCAATATACCGTCTGAGTGTACCGCTGAATAAGTTTCGTAAACCCATACCCACGTGTAGGGGTGTTATGGTACAACTAAACTATCTGATGCCTCATGCGTATGTCTATGCAGGGTTCCTCATTGTGTTGAAAGCGTCGTTTAAATCATAGAAAGCCTGTGAATACTATGGCACCCCCTAAGCCTCCTAAATATGCCCTTGCAAGTGATGTTCTTAAAGAACATTTAGCCTTAGCGTGTTGCCTTTTAGATGAAAGCAGTCGTGCTACAGAGTCTGCTGAAGCTTTTGTTGTGAGAGCTTGTAAAGTAAATCGTGATTTGACGCTCAAATGGTTTGATAAAATAGAAACAAATAATTTTGACAAAGCGTCAATCGAGGAAATCAAAGAGCTGAAAAAATATATTAAGCCTATTAATAAAGGGGGGCAAAATATAATAAAACACTTTAATTGGGCAGATCGTTCGGCAGAGAAAAAGGGTGACATGAATGACTATGGTCAAAACAATCCTCTTCGTGAAGATACAGACCGTAGTCGTATTGAAATACGTCAAATGAAAAACCAGATTAATGTTGCAAATCCTGCAAACAACTTCAGAAGAGAGGATATGGATAAAGCAGGTTTTATTAAAGCATTTTTTATAGGTCATTATGTCTGGCCACTGGGTGAAGAGTATAAAGGAGAGGACACTGCAACCCTCAGAGAAAAGTTTGATTTATCTTCAAATGGTTCTGAATATCTCGCAACAAAAGAAAGTATCGTACAGGATGAGCCACTAAAGGAAGAAGGTTCAACACAAGCAAAGGTACCAGGACAACAAGAAGTAGTGCGTCGCCTTGAAGACCTCATAAAAAATAGCGATGACCCTCATAAAAAAGAACACTGGGTTGAAGTCTACGCACGTGATACAGACTTAGTCAAGCAAGCTAAAGAACACTTTAAGTATAAGTGCTTCATTCCCGAGTGTGGCAATACCTTTATAAAGCCTGATGGTACCCCTTACATTGAGGTGCATCATATTATACCGCTTCATCAGGGTGGGGAAGACAAACTTGAAAACCTTAGTTTGCTGTGTGCGCATCATCATAGAATGGTACACTTTGCAACAGAAGAAGAGCGGCAGAACATGACGGCTCAGTTACAGAAGCGTGTTTCAGTATAGTTAAATCGTTAAGCGAGTTGTGTTTGTATGATGTTTAAGTCCTTCACCGCCCATGGTCATGCTGTCCTGCCAAGTGTGGGCAAGGTGTTGTGTGTAGGGGTTGCAGTGTGGGGCTTACAGGGGTGTGAAGGCTCCTTTCATCAAACGGCTACCCCACCTACGACCCAAACACCCCCAAGCCAGCACCTGCCATGGAAGCCTGTCCGCCATGTAGCGATTTCCAATGACCCTCCGACGCTTGACCCCGCCCGCATGACGGATTTGGCTTCATTTAATGTGATGGTGAATCTGCATGAAGGACTTTATCGGTATCATCTGAAAACCTCAAAGCCAGAACTTGCATTAGCCGAGCGTGTTGAAAAAAACCCAAGCATTCGGTTTCCCCATGCTCAGCAGTGGCGTTTTACACTACGGAAGCACTTACGATGGTCAGACGGTACCCCCTTTCATGCACAGAGTTTTTGCAAGGCATGGGAAAGGGTGTTAAACCCACATATACCCTCAGAATACGCTTGGATGCTTCAAGACATCATCGGGAGCCAGTCAGAGGCGTTTTTGCAAGGTAAAAAACCGCTTGAGGGTTTACAATGTCCTGATGCACGGCATGTTGTGGTGACGTTTAAAGCACCTGTATTACCCTATTTACCAGAGTTTTTAGCATCCCCCGTGAGTATGCCTATTCCCCTAGAAACCCCGCATCGCCTGCAAGGGGCGTTACCTTTTTCAAAAGGGATGGGGGCGTTTACGCTGGAAGCGTGGCGACACGGCGACCACCTACGCCTACGGCGTAACCCTTATTACTGGGATGCACCTACCTCACGCACGGTATCCTCCCCTGTTCACCCGCCATGGCATACCTTGGTGTTTCATGTCATCAGTGAGCCTACTACTGCCTTTCTGGCATTCCAAAAGAAAGAACTCGACGTGGTCTCTCAGTTGCCGCCCTTGCTTTTACGGCGGTTACGGCATACGCCTATTTACCATGCTCAACCCCTACAAGCCATTCAGTACCTTGCTTTTAACACACGCAAGCCCCCCTTTCATCGTGCATCGTTACGGTGTGCTATTGCGAGAACCATTGCACCCTTTCACACAGGGGCGGCGTGGCTGAAACCTCTCTTAGGGATAGATGACCCCGTACTATGGGGCTTGTTTCCTGAAGCTCAAACCCTGAAGCAGAACGAAGCCTTTAGCGTGCCTCCTGAAGTACAATCACAGTTGCAACAGCGTCCTATCACGTTGGGGTTTAAACAAAGTTTTGCCAATAAACGGCTTGGTGAAAGTGTGCAGTGGCGTTTGAAGGAACACCTCGGGATGCGTGTGGCACTGGCACCTCAAGAATGGAAAGCCTTTTTGCATCAGCTCCACCAAGACCCCCCTGATATGTTTAGGTTAGACTGGTACGCTGACTTTCCTGACCCCGATACGTTTACGACCCTTTTCCTGCCTGATAATCCAAACAATTATACAGGCTATCAGTCTCCTGCCTATACACGGTGGGTAACCCAAGCTCTGCACAGTACCGAGATGGCTCAGAAGCGTGCCTTACAACGTCGGGCCTCATGGCATTTAATCCGAGAAGCCTGTGTGGTGATTCCACTGTTTCAACCCACCTACAGTTACTTAGCTCACCCTGAGCATCCTCTGCCTGCTGTTTCTCCGATGGGATTGGTTCAGTATCGGTAAATCGCTCATGGGTTGCCTGATTAAACTGTTTTTTGTTATTTTATTGCGTTTAAACTCATGTTACGATGAAGATAACCGATAAAAGCACGTCACAAGGAGGTTGTCTTGGTAGGGTTCTGTCATTATTGTCTTTTCCCCTTAACGGCGATTATGTGGTATGGTAGACATGAGACAGCCTGAACCGTTTTTCGGGTGTTTCTGTGTTTTTATCCTGTTTTTGTTGTAAAAATCCACGGTAGGCTTGGCATGTGTAGTGATGCGAATTTAAAGCATGGTATGCTACAAGCAATGTTATTCAGCAAAATGTGAAATACAGCCGTGTGCGTCAGTGAAGGGTGTGTAGTGTTATCAGAGGTTTTAAGCCATGTCATCATGCATGGGGTACGGAATGGAGACTTAACTTAATGAGACGGCAGACTTTAGAGACGCAAGCCATGCTAGGGTTACAGGATAGTCCTGTGACAGATGCTCTTTTGAGTCCAGAGTGTCCTCCCGAAGCTCAGCATGTTGGTGTGACTGATAGACATCCCCCTCAAAACGAGGCTGACTTAAAAGGCTACCTTGCACAAGCCACTGAAACCCTTGCCGTGTCTTCAAGCTCTTCTGCTCTTGTCCCCCCTTTATCCTCTTCGGCTTCAACGCTTATGAATACTTCGATGGTTTCTTCTTCAGACTCTCAAGCCACTATTCGTACCATTGAAGGTACTTTTTTTGATGACCTAGACTTCTACTTGTTTTCAGAGGGTACACACTACCAACTGTATGAAAAATTAGGTGCCCATGTGATTCGTTTGAATGGTGTGCTAGGAACCCATTTTGCGGTATGGGCTCCGAATGCAACCGCCATTCATGTGATGGGTGATTTTAATGGCTGGAATGCCACGCAGTACCCCTTGGCTCCTTTGAGAGACTCTGGGATGTGGGCATGTTTTATTCCAGAGGTATTATCAGGACAGTGTTATAAGTATGTGGTTGAAAATAGCAAGACGCTCTTCCGTGAAGAAAAAGCAGACCCTTATGGCTTTTTTGCAGAGCTACGTCCTTGTACTGCCTCTATTGTATGGGACCATCATCAGCACAATCATCAGTGGCAAGACCAAGACTGGATGCAGACTCGCCACACTCGGCATCATGTAGGATCGCCTATTTCAATTTATGAAGTGCATTTAGGCTCTTGGATGCGCACCGAACACGATGAATGGTTAACCTATCGTCAACTGGCAGATAAGCTTGCAGACTATGTGACAGAGCTAGGCTATACCCATGTGGAATTGCTTCCCATGACCGAGCATCCGCTCGATATTTCTTGGGGCTATCAAGTAACAGGCTTTTTTGCACCTACCAGTCGGTTTGGTACCCCTGAAGACTTTATGTATTTTGTGGATACCCTTCATCAACGAGGTATTGGGGTTATTTTAGATTGGGTTCCTTCTCATTTCCCCAAAGATGCCCATGGCTTGGCGTACTTTGATGGCACCCATTTATATGAACACTCTGATAGTCGTATTGGTGAGCATAAAGAGTGGGGAACACTAGTCTTTAATTATGGACGTTATGAAGTTTCTAACTTCCTGATTGCGAACGCGCATTTCTGGCTTGATAAGTTTCATTTGGATGGGTTACGAGTGGATGCAGTGGCTTCCATGTTATACCTTGACTATAACCGTAAAGAAGGCGAATGGCTTCCTAACTGTTTTGGTGGTCGAGAAAACCTTGAAGCAGTTCAGTTCCTGAAGCGCATGAATGAAAGTATCTATGCCCGTTTCCCAGATGTTATGACAATTGCGGAAGAGTCAACCGCATGGTCTCAAGTCTCTCGTCCTACCTATTTAGGGGGGCTAGGCTTTGGGTTTAAGTGGGATATGGGATGGATGCACGATACCCTTCAGTATTTCCAACGGGATGCCATTCATCGTAAATACCACATGAATGATTTAACCTTCCGTGGACTTTATGCGTGGAGCGAAAACTTTGCCCTTCCTTTGTCTCATGACGAAGTAGTGCATGGTAAAAAAGCCATGCTTGCCAAAATGACAGGTGACTTTTGGCAACAGTTTGCCAATTTACGTGTATTGTATGGCTATATGTGGTCACAGCCTGGCAAAAAGCTCCTTTTTATGGGCAGTGAGTTTGGACAGTGGAATGAGTGGAACTGCCTGCATAGCCTTGATTGGCACTTAACCCAGTACAAAGAGCATCAGGGGATTCAAGCTTGGGTACGGGATTTAAATCGTTTGTATCGTACAACGCCTGCCCTTCATGAACGAGACACCACGCCTGATGGGTTCCATATGGTAGAGTGTAATGACACAGAAAACACCGTCATGGCTTACTTACGTCGAGGACACCAAGACACCCCTCAGCACCAAGTATTATTTGTGGGGAACTTTACCCCTGTCCCTAGAGAAGCCTATCGTATCGGTGTGCCTCAGGGTGGCTTATGGCAAGAGGTCTTAAACAGTGATGCTGCATGTTATGGCGGTTCAGGGATTGGCAATGCGGGCTGTGTGATGGCAGAAGCGATTCCCAGCCATGGCTTTGAACATAGTATCTGCTTAAAACTTCCTCCGTTGGCAGCCTTGTTTTTCAAGCCTGCTGATGCCTAACATTTAACGTGTGAAGCCAATGGATGCTCATGGTTCTTTAATACAAGCCCTGATGGAAACAGAAGGGCTCGCATTGCATCGGTTTTTTGTGCCTGCACATGCGGGTATCGCCTATCATCCGTGGTTGGAGCGGGTGAAGTCGGTACTCCCTTGGGATGTCACAGAGTTACCCTTGTTGGATACCCTTTCGGAACCTGAAGGGGTATTACAGGCACTTCAAACCCGTATGGCAGCTTGGGCAGGAGCAGGTGCAAGTTTTTGTTTAGTGAACGGTGCATCAGTGGGGCTACATGCGGCATTGATGAGTGTATGTACTCCCACTGATGGTGTGCTGGCACCTCGTAATGTGCATCGTGCAACGTATGCAGGGTTTGTGCATGCGGGTGTTACGCCCTATTGGTTTTATCCTACCTATCTTGATTCTTGGGGCGTATGGGGTGCCGTGACCCCTGAGCAACTCACCTTGGCATGGGAAGCGCTATCGCAGGAGGTACAACGTACTGTAAAAGCACTGGTTCTTACGTCGCCTACCTATGAGGGCATGATAAGTCCCTTGCGAGAGCTTGTGGCGTGGTGTCATGCACGAGGGTTGGTGTGTATTGTGGATGAGTCTCATGGAAGTTATTTTAGCATCCATGAAGCCAGCTACCCGTATGCTGCCCTTCATGCAGGTGCAGATATAGTGGTACAGTCTTGGCATAAAACGCTAGGCAGTTTAACACAGTCGGCGGTCCTGCATTTGGGTAAAGGCTTCGCCACCCCTGAGCGTTGTCTACGAGTTCAGCAAGTGTTAAATAGCCTACAAACGACAAGCCCGAGTTATTTATTACTGGTTTCTTTAGAGGCGTGCCTTGACTATTGGCAAAGTGAGGAAGGGTTCACGCAATGGCACACCCATCAGCAACGGGTTCAACAGTTGTACACTCGTTTGGAAACGGCGTTGACCCATCCCAACGCACACGCTCTTTTCCCTTATGAGGGGACGGCTTCACCTTTTTTGCATGACCCGCTGAAGCTATGGATACGCCATGGCGGGTGTACGCCCGATTATCCCGTGTTCCTTGAGGAGCAGTATGGTTTAGCCTTTGAACAATGTACGTTGCATGGTGTGTTGTATATGTTGCACCCTCATTTACCATCTTCAGCTTTTGAAGCCCTTGAGCGTGCTTGGAGTATCCCTCCAGACTCCTCTTGGTTTCAAGAAGAAGCCCCTTATACCTCGTGTTTGAAACTACCGACATTACCCTTGCCTGTGACGTATCTTACCCCCCGAGAGGCTTTCTTTCATCAAGCTCCTAAAACCTATGTGCAGCACCCTCAAGCATGTGTTGGGAAAATGGCTGCTGAGGTTGTGGTGCATTGTCCGCCTGGGGTTCCAGTGTTGTACACAGGAGAGTGCATCCAAGAGGCTCACCTGCCATGGCTATTTCCGTCTCAGTATGGTATCCCTTCTGAACGTGAAACAGAAGGTGTGTGGGTGTTTGTCTAAGATGACTTACTGTAAATAGAGTGCAGTTTTGGGCAGGTGTCTGAGGTCTCAAAGCTTTCTTTCAGGGCGTGTTCAATATGTTCAGCTGTTAATTCATCTACGGTGCGAAGTTGACGGGTTTCTGTGTAAGCAATCTCTGTGTGATTGCCTCGGTTGTCTACGACCCATGTTAATGGATAAGGACGCTTGGGGGTATTAAGTTGAATTTCGTCGGGACGTAAGCGTTTTGCCAGCGTTGCAATGCCTTGATAGTCTTCTAGGTTTGTGGGCATAAACATACATTGTAACGCAAGGGTGCCTGTATACTCGGCACGAAACGCCTCAATCCCTGAAAGAATGCGCTCTAGGGTAATGCCTGCAACAGGACGATTCATCCGCTGAAGGACGGTCTCTGTGGCTGCATCTAACTTACAGGCCACAATATCTGCTAAACGTAATGACCGACGGACTTCAGGTAAATGAAGCATGGTAGCGTTCGTGAGTACCATCACTTTTTTACCTTGCGTGTACTCTTTAATCATGGCAATCACTTCTTCAAGGTTGAGTGCAAGTGTGGGTTCTCCGTTACCACTAAGGGTGATAATATCTGCCTTTTCCCAGTCGCTTATACGGAGGTCACGCTCAATTTTATTGGTCGGTACATAGATTTTTCGCTCCTGTGTTTTGGTCTGAATGTCTCCTAGTTGACAGTATACGCAGTTAAAAGAGCAAATAGAACTTGTTAAAAGAAGGTCAACTCCTAAAGACCATCCTACGCGCCATGAATGCACAGGGCCATAAATACTAGAAGCCTCTGAGGTTGAAGTTACCTCTTGGTATAAGGAAGCCATACTACTTTGTAATGCTGAGGGTGTTTGAGAGCTTTGAACGCTGTCAGAGAAAGAAGCAGATGAGACCATGATGAAAGAAACCCTCTCTCAAAGAGGCTTAAAAAGGAAAAGGTGATAGGGGTTAAAGGGGCATGCAAAAAAGATACTTTATGAAGGATAGTATACCATACAAAATCCCCCTGATAGCCTTTCTATCAAGGGGATTTGCCTCAAGGAGCGTAAAGTAGCATCAGCAAAACACTTCTACCACACTTCACACAGTATCAAGTACCATCACACTCACCTTATAGGGAGGATTGGCTTGAAGTACAAGAGGGACAACATGACATCACAAACCTAGAACGCCTAGATCTATGAAAGTTATCGTTACGGAGGTATGATGTGTCCTCCTGAACACCCTCCGCCTGAACACGACCCACACCCACCACCACCGATACATATGCTAGAACTCATATTTCGGTAGGGCATCACATCAACGGGGGCGGAAAACGTGCTAGGCTTACGCCTCAGTCTTTGCTTTTCCATTAAACCACTCGGTACCTGACACACTAAAACCCCATTTCTCATTGGCATGTGTTCCCGTGCGACGGATAACATCATCATCATGGGATTTCGGCTCCTTTCTGCAAACAATGGCGACATGTTTCAGTAAAGTATACGGGACAAGGAAAAACACTGCACAAGCGTGCAAATATGCAACGCATGACCTTGAAAGTACTTTTAAGATGCATACCCCGAGGTATATTTTACCTTATCCGTGTTTGGGAGCATGACGTTCAATCTTTATCAAGACACATTCTATGATACACGAAGACCTTTTTCACACACTGCATCTTATGCTCATAGACCATGCCAGTATGACCAAGAAGGTTGCTTCTTAATGGCATAACCAACCTAACGACACCCGACCTTGCTGAGTTCGTGGGTTATGACGCACCCATTAAGTTTTCCACTCATGACCATGAACTGGCAGAACCCCCTACCCCTGACACTCACCGTGATGAGGGGACTCTGACTTTTAGAACCGCACGCTACAATCAAAGCATTGTAGAGCTGGCTGTATTGCATTTCACCCAAGGTACAGCCCCCTTGGTAACACACACAACATACTGACACACTGAGCTTTAACCCGTTTTGATGAAGTTTAAAACCCAAGAAGCATCCGCTACCTATGAGGTGCCTTTTCTTACGAAGACGCTTGGCACTCAAAAAAGAAATGAGTCGTCCTAGAAAGGTATTTAAAAGGCTTTTCGTATTGAACCCCATACGCTTTAGTTGCTTGCTATGTATAAACAATAACATATATTGCACAACATTGCAATACTTTTTAAACTAAGTTTATTTAGGAAACTAAGGTTGTTGGAACAGGAAATAAAGTAAGCTTTGTAGAAAGGGCTTTCCGCAATTTATGAAAGTTTGCTTTTTTATATATTTATAATGTTTTATTCCGAGTCATACGGCATCCTGGATTTGTACCCAGAGGGTCGTAGTTATCATGAGGTCGCCTTGAGCATGAGTTTTAGCCCTTCTTCTTCCCGTATTCCTAAGTTATTAGGGGTGCCTTCAAGCCTCTTAGATCGTGTGTATCAACGGCGTGGTATACAAAGGCTACCACCCTTTAAATTGCCCGTTTTACAACTTACCTCTGAGGATTTAGCACTCAAGGCTCCTCAAGCCTCATTCACAGAGTGTAGCCTGTATCACAAAAATGAAAAAGTGAATGTCTCACCCTACTGGGGTTTAACTGAACAAGGACAACAACGTCTTTTAGAAGCGCATCAAAAGCACCCACGGGCATTGGTGGTAAGATGGCCAAAAGAAGGACAAACCTTGACTTTACACAATAATTCGCTTGTAACGACGACAGACTTTCCTCAAGAAAACAAACCAATAACTATCACTCGTGAAGGCACAGACGCTGCAATGCGTGAAGCCATGATTACCTTAGCACGTTCTAAAGGTATGATACCTACAAGTATCATCTATCATGCAGATACCAACTGGCAACATCACTATCATCCTAGAACAATGCACCGAGATGGTTCTAAATTTCAAACCATTCATCATCATCCCATCACACAAAAACACAAGGCAGACCATGTCTTAAACATTGCCGTCCCTGCCAACTCATTACCCTTTTGGCTACAAAAGCATAGTCGTAATATTCGTATGGTTTATGACGATATGAGTGGTAAAGAGTATCCCTATTACGTGCATCGTATGGTGAGAAGACCTCATATCGGCATGACGTTTTTACTTCAAAGCTCCTTCAGTACACAACACCAACCTCCTACCATGCACCAAGCAGCAGGTACACAACGTGCCTTAACAACACTTCTCTATAACACCCACTCCAACACAAAACTGACTGCAGACAGAGCGAATGATTGGGGATACCCTGTGATATCCTCATCATAAGAAGAGGACAGACCATAGCTCAGTGACTACCCCATGTGGTACGATAAAACCTACCTCAGTGTGTCTCATGTCGCTTGTTATGGGTGTAGTAATGAAAGATAACGTTTCCTATGGTGCATGTACAACCTTCTTTAAACGCTTCAAGCGTTTCCCTAAGGGGTGGTTTCAGTAACCTGTTTGCTTGGGGTTGGAGTACACTGGATCGTTATATTCTAAAAGAGTGTTTTGTTGAACTTTGTATTGGGATACTTTTATTTACCTTGATAGGGTTTTTCTCGAATACATTTTTAGATTTTCTACAAGACGTACGTAAATATGGTATTCCCTCTGATATTGCTGCTTATTTACTATGGCTACAAATCCCTTCTATTGTCGTACTAGTGATGCCCGCAAGCACTTTTTTTGCATGTATGATGGTACTGCAACGGTTGAATCAACATCGTGAACTTATGGCACTTCAGACACTGGGTGTGAGTCCAGGGCGGATGATACGTCCCTTGCTCTTGATAGGCTTGACGGTTGCCTCTCTGAGTTATGGACTGACGAATTACTGGGTGCCTGATAGTTACAAACAGGTACTTGAAATTAAAAGCTGGTTGCTTGAGAAAGGTCCTCGTCCTACAGACAGCCAACACTTTATTTTAAGTGATTTTAATGACAAGCACCAGTTAGAACAACTGCTATACCTTGGGCATGTGAAAGGTAATCGTGTTGAAAACGTCTTGTTGATGACGCTGAATGACCATCAAGACACTCGTTTACTGCATGCCGCTTCGGCAGATTGGGGAGATAAAAACTGGCAAATTCAAAAAGCCAATGTTTACTTTTTACCCCAAGCCTCGGGGACAGTGGTTTCAAATCATTTGGGTGTTTTGGAAATTCCTAACCCTGTTAAAATGTTCCATAAAACGACTCAGCAAGACCAGAGTGTCTTTCGTAAGCAGGAAATTTTAAATAAGCCGTCTTTTGATAAGCTGGGTCGGATTGTGTTTACCGCCCTCTCATTTCAAGACATGTGGGATATTATTCAAGTGTGGCAACAGCGTCAGGGAACGCTACCTGCCAAGTTCTATTTAAAAATGTGGGAAAAAATCACGCTTCCTTTAACCACCTTAGCATTGGTTGTGCTTGCACTTCCTTTGGCAATGTCTGCTCCTAGAAAGCGTCGAGATATTGGTATGGTCGTTGCCGTCTTGGGAATTTTAGGGTTTTATGTTTTACGTGCTTTAGTGTTTTCTTGGGCAGAATCTACCTTATGGCTTAATGCAACAGGGATAAGCTTTGCTGCGTGGGTACCTTTTATGGTGATGTTGTTTACAGGGATGACACTCTTGTGGTGGAAAAGTAAACCAGCAAAATAGTATTGCTCAAAAAATAGGGGGTACCGTAAGTGTACCCCCTATTTTTGCGTTTGATAGACTTAATGGCAATGCCCTACTTGACGGACATACCTTCTTGCCAGTTTTTAATTAAAGGATAGATGAACAGTTCAATTAAACGCCGTTTTCCTACCTTGATTTCACTGGTGACTGTCATGCCAGACTTTAGCATTTTCCATTCACCGTCAACCCATAATTGGCTTACATTGGGCGTAACCACAATTTCAAATTTGGGTTCACTACGTTTTGTGGTATCCTCACGGACATCAGGAGAAATATGCTTCACTTTCCCATCAATCATGCCGTATTTTTGATAGTCAAAGGTGTCAAGCTTCATGTGAACCAGCATCCCTGATTTAACAAACCCACTGAACTTATTTTCCAACTCTCCACGGAAGACTAAAGGCGTTTGGAGAGGTACCAGTGTAAACACTTTCTGAGCAGGATTGACAACCCCACCTTGAGTATGAACAAATACCCCGTCAATCACCCCATCCACAGGGGCTACAATCTGTTGTTTGGCAGATTTAAACTTAAACTCCGTCAGCTTTGCTTCAAGTTCTGTGCGACGCTTTTCGTTATCGGTGAGTTTTTCGAGTGCTTGGGTGTCAAACTCTTCTTGAATGGCACGCATTTCTTGGCGTACCCCTTCTTGTTGTTCTTTAATTTCTCTGAGCTTGGCATCTTGTTCCTCAAGAGTACGTTTTTGTTGAACCATATCTCGTTGTACTCGGTCATACTCATCCCGTGCGATAATGTCTAAGACAGGGCGTAAGCGTGCCTCTTCTTTGGTGGCAACATCGAGTAATTCGGAGGCCTTGGTTTGTACAGTGTGTACGCCTTGACGTTGTGCATCAAGACGGCTTAATTCCTGACGCTTGGCATCGAGTTGAGCTTGTAAGCGTTGCCGAGAACTGCTGTATAAAGCAGACTGGCTACCGCTACCCGTATAGCCTGAGCCTTCTACCATGGCATTTAACCGAGAAGCCTCTGCTTGAGATAAAGCTAAACTCTCTGACACCCCTCCTAGTGCTGCGTTCACTGGGGTGGGGTCAATTTCCATAAGCACTTGCCCTTTTTTGACGAGCTGCCCTTCTTTCACAAGAATATTAGAAACCACACCAGACTCTAGGGGTTGTAAGGTTTTAACATATCCGTCAGGGTGGATTTTCCCCCGAGAGGTGACGACAATATCAATTTCCCCAAAACAGCTCCAAAGTACGACGAACAAAAACACGAGTGTGACCGTCCAGAAAATAACCCTTCCAAGAGGATTGACAGGTGTTTCTTCAATCTCAGCCAATAGCGGTAGAAATTCATGGGTATCGGTACGTTGGAAAAGTGCTTTAAACAGAGTCATCATAAGTATGTGGCACTTACAGGGCAGAAGAGTAACATAAACACATCAAAGAGCATTTAGAAAGTTATGAACTAGCAATTTCTTCACGTTGTTGTTGTTCGTATAAGTGGGCATACATGCCTCCACGTGTGATAAGGTCTTGATGGGTGCCTGCTTCAACAGGTCGTCCTGCATCCATCACCACAATGGCATCGGACTGTTGCACTGTACTGAGACGGTGTGCAATCACAATGACAGTACGTCCTTGCTTAATGCGTTGGAGATTTTGGACAATCAACCGCTCTGACTCATTATCCAGTGCAGAGGTTGCCTCATCGAAAATCAGAATCCGAGGGTTGGTAATCAAGGCACGTGCAATCGCAATCCGTTGCTTTTGTCCTCCTGATAAACTTGCACCCCGTTCGCCTACTTCTGTATTGTAGCCTTGAGGCAACTGACTAATGAACTCATGGGCACCTGCTAATTGGGCGGCCCGTATGACCATTTCAGGGCTTGCATCAGGACGAGGCATCCGAATGTTATCGCTAATCGTACCACTGAAGAGAAAGTTATCTTGTAAAACCACCCCGATTTGGCTCCGTAACCATGTGGGGTGCATGTGTCGCATGTCCACATTGTCGAGGAACAACCCACCTTCTTCAGGATGGTACAACCGTTGAACAAGCTTTGTGAGAGTACTTTTTCCACTGCCACTTCGTCCAACCAAGCCAATCATTTTTCCTGCGGGGAACCTCAATGAGACCCCTTTCAAGACTTGAGGTCCTGAACTGGTGTAACGGAAAGAGACATTTTCAAAACGAATATCTCCCTGAATCTGGTTCAGTGTAATAGAAGGCTCATTGGGGTCATTGCTAATTTCAATCGGATGCTCAAGGATATGTCCTAAGCGATCAACACCTAACAAGGCTTGTTGTAACTCATTCCATAAACCTGCCAATCGTAAAATAGGTGCCGTGAGCTGGTTAAGAAACATTTGAAAGGCAATGAGTTGCCCTACACTGAGCTTTTGCTCAATGACTGCCTGGACACCAAGGTATAAAATGGTAAGGGTCATGCCCTTTTGTAGAAGCCCTACAAAGGCTTGAGCCCATTGCCCAATCATGGCAAGGTTAAAGTTTGCTCCTAAGTAACGTGCAAGGGCATCTTCCCATTTGCGTTGCATGCTACCTTCCAATGCAAGCGATTTTACAGTTAAAATCCCTGTAATGCTTTCCACTAAAAAGGCATTACTTTGAGAAGCCATTTTAAACTTGTCTTCTAAACGCTCCCGATAGATAGGCGTTAGGAACACATAAATCAGTGTAATCAGAAAAATGAAAACCAGTGATACAACCGTAAGTTTGACACTGTAAAGGCACATCATCACCAAGAAGACACCACTAAAAATGGTGTCTACAATAACACTGATGGATTTATTCGCAATAAACTCACGAATCCCATCAAGTTCTCTCACTCGTGCAACAATATTTCCGACTTTTTGATGTTCAAAATACTGGAAAGGCAGTCCAAACAAGTGTTTGAAAAGTTTACTCCCTAGCTTGGCATCAATTTTAGAAGCAGTGTGTACAAACAAGTAATTACGTGCCAAGTTTAACACTGCTTCAAACAGTGCCATGGCAATGAAGGCAACCGTTAATACATTGAGGGTGGTCATGCTATGATGCACGATGACCTTGTCTAAAATGACTTGGGTAAACAGAGGCGTAACCAGTCCAAACACCTGCACCAAAAATGCACCTGAGAGAACCTCAATTAAAATACGTTTGTAGGTCAAAATCTCATTGAAAAACCACTTGAGACCAAACTGAATAGAGGTTTCTACGTACTTGTGTTTTGCAACAATAACATACCCTGAAAATCCTTCACGAAGCACATCGAGTGGCACTTCACCTGTTGCTAAGGTGTCTCGTTGGCAGGCATCAGGTAGCAGTGCCATGGCAGTACCTTTTTCTGGTACTACACCAAAAACGCACCGATAGCCCCCCGTTTTTTGAATCAGTAACGCAGGAAAGGGGTACCCCGTTTTTTTGAGTGTTTCGATGCTAGAAATGCGCTTAAGTTTGGCTTTAAAGCCCATCTTTTTCAGGACTCTTAGCAGTTCATGAGGTGCAATAGGGGTGTCTTCTTCGCTGGTTGCCCCAAGGTCATATTCCTTAATAATGGCAGGCATATTGATAGGAACTTGGTTAAACTTTGCCAGTAATTCAAGTGCAATCAGTGCAGTATCTCTCAGAGACACTGCGGTTTGAGAGTCTTGGGTGTTTTCAATGGATGACCCCACTACGACGGATGCCTCTGAAGGTAGTTCAGAGTGAGGGGTGTCAGATGAGGGAATACTGGCATCATCTGAAGACGATTGAGGGATATGCTCTGCTAACATCATAAATAAGGCACTTGAAATAAGGAGGATGACAAACACACAAAACATCAATAGATGGAAGATGAATACAGGTTATGAGGATTTAGGAACGCTTGCTGAAGGATTGGTTTGAAGAGAGGGTATGCTATGCTGAGGGTTTGGCGTAGAGGTTACGTCCTTTTTCCATAGCGTATCTAATCCATTGTTGACGAGGACGTATCGTTTGTAGGCAACGCTACGCAAACTCAATTCATTTTTCGTATAATTGATGGCTTGTTGGGCATGACTTAATTTTTGTTGCACAAGTTGAGACTCTTGAATTAATTCTTGTACGGTTAAACGCTCAATGTCACTGAGCTTCAGTGTTTCTAGCTTGAGGCTTTCAGAACTTTGACTTAGGGTTTGACTGGCAATAAACGCATCTTGTAAATAAGCATAATCAGTATCTTCAAGCTGACGTTTACGCTTTTCATCTTCTAACTTTAAGCGTTCTACTTCAAGGCGTAGCTTCTCAACATCGCTTTTGAGTTTACCGCCATCAAACAAGCTGACCCTTGCGGATACGCCAACTTGAACGGCACGTTGGCGGAAGGTATCCAGGGTGGTCATGATATTGGTTTCATCAAAGCCAAGTAAGTTATAGACACCATAGGCAGAGACGACTGGGTATTTCTGGCGACGCTTACTTTCATATTCGTGTAACTTCGCTTGAATGCCTGCTTGATTGGCTTGAAAGTCAGGGGTTTTGGTATAGTCAAAGGTTAGCTCTGCAAAATCAACAGGGAGAGCCTCAAGAGGAGTGAGTTGCGTTTCTTCAGGAATATATTTGACCCGAGTAAGGCTCGATAATTTCTCTAGGGCCTCGCTATAGACTTTAAAGCGTTCTAAGACCCCCATTTTATACTTTTGGTAGCCTAGTTGGACATCGGTGTATTGTAGCCTTGACTGTACCCCTGCGGCCATCAGCCTATCCGCAAGCATTAATTGGGCTTCATAGAGGGGTGCTAAAGTTGTTTGTGATTGCCAATCATACCAACTTTCATACGCCTTAGCGTATGCTTCCGTAATTTGGTTGTGTAGGTTGCGCTTTTCTTGGGCAAGCTCATGGAGCTTTCCTTCTAACACTTTTTTTGCACCCTGAAACCTATGGCTACGTCCGCCAAAATCGAAAAGCATGTATTGCGAGCTGAGTGTGGTACCTGTCTGGAAACGAGTGCCTGCGGGAATCACCCCTGTTCCTAAAGAGGTCACAGGGCGATTGGTACCGTCTAAAGCATGTAGGTATTCGGTGTTTCCTTGGACTGAAAGCTGAGGGAGATATTCAGAACGGGCACCTTTGACATCTTGCTCGGCTTCTTGCATTTCGAGTGCTTGAATTTTAAGACCTAGTGCTTGCATTTCACTTTGATACACTGCTCCTTGAAAGGAAAGCGTTTGTAAGGTACGAGTATTCTCTGTGACTGACGTGTTTGTACTTTGATTTTGTGATACAAGGGTTTCACGTCCCATTTTGTCCGTTGTAGGTTGGGGTAGTCTACCTTGAGAGGGCTTTTCTTCTGAAGCGGATAGTGCTTCATACAAAGAAACTTCCTTATAGGCTTGTGTCTCATTGAGGGGAGTCGTCTTTCTTGCGGCTCCTTCTGTCTGAATTTCCAAGGCCTCCTGTGTGGTTTGAGTCAAATGAGTAGGAGACACATAGGGTGTTGGTTTATGCTGAACCGATTGAAGTCTGCGAGAGAACCCTTTCGTGTGCGTTGTGTGTTCTTTTCGGGTGTGAGAGGGGGTACCCTTGACTTCAGGCTGTTTTGACTTTGATATCTTGGGTTTAACCCTAGAGGCGATGACTTTAGGAGAGAGGTCGCCTACAAAAGAGGTTTCTGTTTTAGTCGCTCGTAATACACGGACTCTTTTGGGTGCAAGACGAGCGTTGGAAGACGTATCGGTATGGGGGCGTAGTCCTTGGGCAGATACACTGACAGGAGAGGGGTCTGAAAGTCCTATTGCGTGAGCTTGCTCGGATTGTGCAATCTGGGCTGCAAAAGCTGTAATATGGTCAGCAATTTTATCGGGTAAACTTGCTATCCCAGAGGAAGCAGGTTGTACCTTAGGGGTTACCATGGCAGGTATTGAGGGGTTCTTTGGGTGGTGAATCGTGATTTCTTGGTAGCGTTGTGATGCACTAGCACGATTGGTTTGAGTGGAAGCAACCACTTTAACCTTAGTGGGAAGGGTGTGTGTATGACGACCTTTTACTGAGGTTAAACGCCCCTGAGGCATAGACTTACGAGACTTTGTTTTACTGATGACTCTGGTTTGAATGGCTTGCAAAGAATGTGTGTTAGGGTCAGCTTTTCTGTACAGTACAATGCCAGATGACTTTGTTGTGTGGCGTGTGACTGAAGTTTTAGGATACGATTTGGCTGAGGGTGAATTTAGTGCAGGAATAGAAGGGAGCGCTTGGCTCAGCAAAGAAAAAATGGTGCTAGGCACTTGAGAGGAAGCGTGAACCCATTGAGGAGCTTGATTTTTTTTTAACTGAAGCTTAGCTTTTTTTGTGAGATTTACCCCTTGTGCTACCGCTTTTTGAGGTGTTTGAGGACGAGGGGTGACTTTATAAGTTTGCTTTTTGGGTGC
>JBJTUH010000030.1:0-5769 GCA_046080605.1 Vampirovibrionales bacterium | reverse complement strand
GTTTTGTTTGGTTTGCTGTAATGTTTGTGGGTCACGGATAGGTCCTTTTAGCAAAAGCTTTTGCATGAGCTGTGTCATTTCAGGGACTTTTTCAGGGAGTCCAGAAACGTGAAACACAGCATGGGTGGGTAAAATATTGACGGCATAGGATAACCCATGTTCATCAATAAACTGTTGAAATGCTGCCTGAGATTCTCCGTGAACCCCTTGTTGGTACAGCCCTGTGAGTATGTGTGCGTAGGGCTGAAAGTTTTCGGCAATGTTCCAAGGCGTGACTTGGTGATGCTTTAAGAGGACACTCATACCCACTTTAGGGGCATGGGGGTCTGGTTTTAACAGCCACTCTCCACCTTGGGGTGCTTCGAAACTCAGCGTGCCTTCGGGGAGTTTTCCCCCAAAGCGTGTGGCAAGTGGCTTAGAGGGTTCTGACAGTTTAGGTGCTTGTGTTTTAGGGGTTGAAGCTTTTGCACCTAAGCCAAACCTATGGTTGACCTTCTCCATAAGCCCTTGTAACGCATTGGGTTTTGGCGTAGGGAGTAATGCCACTGTGTACCACGCATCAGGTTTGGGAATGCGTGCTTTTAGCCATTGATGGAGTCCCTCGGGGGTTGTCTTTGTCAGTGCATGACGATACTGTTGTTCCAACGATTCGCCTTCACGAGGCAATAACGTGCCGTCTTTGTACTCTAGCCAGCCGTGAGCTACTTCCTCTAAAAGCGTATGTTTCCCACTAGGAGATTCTTTTAGGGTTGCGAGTTCATCTCTAATGGCAGTTTTTGCGGCTTCTAAACTGCGCGTTGTGGGTAGTTTTCCTTGATGCACTTGACGATAAAGCATCGTACGTACGGCCTCTAAATGCTTTAAAAGCACATGAGGCTTATGGGTTTCCGCTGTAATGCCCACCATTTCCCCATAGTGTTTTGCACCAAAATCAATGGTAAGGTCATCAAGCTTGTTGGGTGTTTCATAGACCCATCGTCTTACCAAACTTTCGGGTTGCCATACACCGTTCAGTACATGGTCTGCCATGGTTTGGTAAATATCCTTGGGGTCGGAGGTATGAGGTGCCACGCCCCTAGCCTCTCTGGGTTGCCACAGTACTCTTGCCCCTGAAAGTGCTTGTGCGGTACTTTTGCTTCTGGGATTGTGGAAAATCTCAGGCTTTTGAGGATACGCATCATAGTTCAGTAACATGGAAGTCTCCTGTTGGGAAGGAACCTTACGACTCGCAGACAATACCTGTCCTATGAGGTGTGTGCTAAATAATCCAGAAGAGGATAGGGGTGTCTCTGTCTGATGATGACTGGTCAGAGGCTTTCCCTTGGTACTTTTTGTGGTAGGTGCTTGAGCCACTAATGAGGCGTGAACCTTTTTTACATGAGCGACACCCACGTGAGGGTGTGGTTCCCAGCCACCATCATAGAGCTGATGTATCAAGGGCATGAGTGTTTCAGGAGAGGGCAAATCGCCAGAAAGTACCAAGGCACGGTTATGAGGGTGGTAATGTTGATGGTAAAACGTCCGTAGTGCTTCGGGACTAAACGTTTTAATATCTTTTTGTCCCCCTAGAGGATGATGCTCGTAGGGTGTTCCCTTAAAGACCCCTTTTCCAATCGCCCACTGGGCTTTTTTATCCATGGTGTCTTGATATAAGCGAATTTCCTCACTGATGACACCTCGTTCACGCTCTACGTCTTTGGCTTGAAAGGGTGCATCGGCAATCAGTCTTGAGGCGTGTGCTTTGAGAACTTCCTCAAGGTCAGCTTTAGGGACTTGGTGTGTGTAATAGCGTGTCCAGTCTTGCGAGGTCATGGCATTGGTGTCAAGCCCTTTACGACGCAAACGGTCAAAGGCTTTTAGATGTCCTCCTGAGGACTTTTTTGACCCTAATCGTTTCCCTTTTTGGGTCGCATTGGCTTCGCCATCTGCAACCAGATGCTCTAAAAAATGTGCCATGCCGTGTTGCGTCTCTTGCTCGTGTCGAGACCCTACACCCACACAGTCGCTTACGTGTACGACGGGAAGTCTACGGTCTGGGGCTAGAAAGACATGGAGTCCATTTTTAAGCTCGTAGTGATGGACAGGCGTATCATGATGAAACAGTTTGAGGGTAGGATGTGTTTTAATACCCAATGCTTTGAGAGGACTTGTCTCATGCAGAGAAGGTTCTTCTAGCTTGACTGTAGGGGCTGAAGGTGAAAACGTCTGAGTGGAAGATACCAAAGAAGAGGGTAGATCCTGTGTGTTTTGAGGCAATGATTCACTAAACCTTAAACGTTTTTGCAACGAGCTTCTGTAAGGATTAGGTATCAAGGGGAGTGTGGAGTGTGTCATCATCATGCAGTGTTAAAAACAGGAAGATAAAGGGTTGATGTCTTTTGATTAGGAACAATCAATCCCCGTAAACGCCTTGAACTTCAAGACGAAACGTTGGGGTTCAAGGGGCTTACTGTAACTTCCCCATAGAAAACATAGCCTCATTGATGGGGTAGACCCTCATCAATAAAGCAAGTATAGCAGATTGTCTCCTCTTTTAAAGGGAGTTTTTTTTGAATCGCTCGGGGAAGCACAAAATATTACGAAATATAACAATGACTCACCTTGTTTTGTTGGGTTTGTGCCACTCAGCAGGACTATAAGCTAGGGATGACTTTGACATCGCTCCTCTTCGGAAAGGATATCACTCTCAATGATGGGATTAGCCGCAACACATTCAAGAATTTTAGGACTGCATAGTAAAAAAATTGAGTTAGAGTTCACCTTAGAACAAATTGCACAGTCTCAACAAAGCTTAGCCAATGAGCAGCTCAACCTGATTAATATTTCCTCAACCTTTGAGCCAGAAAGTGCCGAAGCACGTCGGTTACAGCAGAAGCTTTTGTATGTCCAAGCACAAGATAAGTTTTATTCATTGCAGTCAGCGCGAACACAAAACCAACACAATATGGTGCAAACAGAGCTGGAAACTTTGAAAAAGATCCAAGAAAAAGCCGTTGAAAATGTCTTTAAACCTTTCTCATAGCTTGTTGAGGGTAGGACTAGGTTTTTTGCTTGAGTCATTGGGTGTCTTAGTGGTTTACATGATACGAGTGTTATTTTTATGATGATGATGGCTTACAAAAACGACTCTAATCTTGTCATTTTAAACCGTTACGGTAAAATGAATGGCGATAATAAGGCAGAGCTTTATGAGACCTATGACCGCATCAGAGACCTGACCGTCTCAGGGCCTACCATTGGTGCCAACGGCTTAGGGAAAATTGGTAGCTTTGCCATGAACTTAGCACGTTCCGTGAGTGGTTCACCTTTTTTACCGACGTTTGGGAGTGAAGCTGTACTGATTCCTGGTACCAGTTACTATGGTCCTCAAAGTGGTGGCAATGGTGCTAATGTCCCTGCGGCTGAAGCCGCCTTCGGATTATCTCCCTTTGGTCAATATCCAGGCTTTGATACCACGGGGGGCTTAGCAGCGAATATTCCCTTAGAGGTTTTTCAGGCGAATAGTTTATCGTCTCAAACACCGTCTTTCAACGCAGGTGACGTGGGAGGCTATGCCACTTTTTTGGGAAATATTGACCAAATTGCAGGGGTACAGGCTCCTGCCTCTAAGCCTAACTTTTTCGCCCAAGTAGGGCGAGGGGTGATGGGGGTTGCAGGTGGGCTTGGGGTTATGGCACTTGCCATTTTGCAGAGTCTTGCGAGTGGGGGCTATCGTCCTCCAATTGGTGGAGGAGCCTCTGGCTTAGGCAGTACGGGTATGACGACGGGCTTCAGTAATCCTTTTGCACTCAGTGGTGTAGGTGGAAGCTATGGTACCAGTTTAATGGGAAGTGCAGGAAGTGGGCTGATGGGGTCTAATTTTGCATCTTCAGGCTTTGGTAATACAGGGGGCTATGGTGGCTTTGCATCTCAAATGATGGGGCAAGGATTTGGTGGTATGGGAAGCTCCTTAGCAGCTCAAGGTGGTATTGGGGCAACGTTTGAAGATCTTTCTGATATGGTTGGGTTTGAACCCCGATTTGATACGGGGCGTATTGCGGGAGGAGCAAGCCCTGTGACAGGTCAGCTCGTAAATGGCTTAAGCCTTGCATCAGGTGCCATGGCAGGTTCAGGCTTTGGGCGTAATTTTGTGATGCCTCTGGCGGGGATTGCCAGTGGTATTGGCGGGTTGCTTACGACCTTAGGACCTTTCTTAGGACCATGGGGTAGTGTAGCACTTTCAACAGGTTCTATTCTTTCAGGGGCTGCTGGGGCCGTGAATCAGTCTTTTCAGCATGTGCAAAGTAGGTTTCTGGTCAATGCCGACAGCATCTTAACGCAGAAAGTTCGTAACTTGGAAATTACAGGTAAAATGCTCGATGCACAAGAAGATATCATGAAAAAGCTTCTGAAAGATGAAGCAGATGGTGACAAAAAGCTTCTTGAAAACCTCTAAGCATTTAGCACATACCCTCATTTCGTTTATTTGTTTCAGTTTGTTGTGTTATGTCTTGATGTTTTGAATGATGTCCCCAAACGTTTGCCCACGTAAGCTATGATTTTTCATAAACTCATTACCTCTGTGTTTGAAACAGGGAAACTAAAGTGGGCTTCCACGGAAGAGGCACTCCATCGGAAGACCTCTTCCGCTTCGAGTGTCTCATCGTCAGCTTCATCGTTTAAACTCAAATCCCCTTCAAACGCTCAGCTTTTCTCTCCTGAGGCATTGTATGAACATTGGATGGAGCAAGCCGCACTTGCCGAGGTTGAGTCTGCTTTTCATCAAGCAATTTTGGCATACAAGCAGGCCTCTGAAATACAGCGTTCAAACCCAGAACCTTACTTAGAGGCGTTACGTGTCTGTCAGAATGAATTGACAGAGCCTGAAATGGCGATGGAGTGGTTTCAGCTTGCGTTGCAAGAATGCCCACTCACGCTACCTTTATTAGAGCGTTGGTGTGATTTTTGTATTGTCCAGGAAAAGTATGACTCTGCTGAGCGTGTGCTTAGGCAGGGGAAAGCGTTACTGAAAGAGGATGGACTTGAAATAACCTTTTTACAAGCCCAGCTGTATAAGGCACGGGGGATTTTAGGAGAATCACTTCAGTTATTTCAGTATGTCATCCGAGAAGAACTTAAAAAACCAGACCTGAAGCCACATCAGTCACCCCTCGTGATGGAAAGCCATATGCAGTGTGCTCAGATTTATCTTGAACTTGGTAATACAGAAGCAGGTTTACGAGAGCTACAATATTTGCGAACACTGAACCCTCATCAGCTTCATGTGTTTCAAGGACTTATTTATGCACTTTTAACCCATCATCAGTACCGAGAAGCCGCTCATGTGGCACGGGAAGCCCTACAGATTTTTCCAGATACCCCAAGTTTACATTATCTTTTGGCACAGGCTTTAGAGGAAGACGGTCGACTTGACCTTGCGGTGTCTAATTACCTTCATGCCCGCCGTTTGCAAGAAGAGGATACCCTCTATTTATTGGGGCTATGTTTTGCCCTTCGTAAAATGGATAGGGTTCAAGAAGGCTTAGAGTACCTAGAAGTTGCTTACAGAAAACATCCTGAAAATAAGGAGCTTTACTATCCTTTAGGCGTTTTCTACTTGCAGACAAAACAGCTTGAGCGTGCCGAGCAGTTTTTAGAACTCGCTTTAAAGCATCATATTGAGATAGAGCAAGTACGTCCTCTGCTTGCCATGATATGGCAACATAACCCCATGAAGGCGAAACAAGCTTTATTGGTGCTGCTCGATCTGGTGGCGGCCACCGAGGTGGC
>JBJTUH010000029.1:0-3755 GCA_046080605.1 Vampirovibrionales bacterium | reverse complement strand
GTGTGCTATTTTTCTCTCTGCAAGTAGTAGCCCCTTTGTAAAAGCCTGTTTTCCCATGGTTAAATCCTTTCCCTGAACCTTACGCCTATACGGAACACCTCAAGAGGTGTTCCGTATGACGAATCTTTTCTTTTACACTTTTTTTACACTGGTACTGTGGCGGTTTAGAATGAGTAGCTTAACCGCATACCAATCACGGTCGTAAGCCCATTGCCTTTTAATCCAAGACGATTACCTATTAACTGAACACTTGGAATAATCGCAAACTGGTTACTACACTGATACTTATAGTATGCCTCAAACACATGTTCAAGTCCTGTACGATAGCGTGGGTCGGCTGAAATACCATCTTTTTGCATCCCTACAAAGGCGTACCCTAACCCGATAGTATCATTGGCTCGCCATTTACTATTCAGGGCTGTGACGGGGATATTCACCACACTGGTAAACCCATTCCTTGCGGCTCCGACCACTTTTGCAGGTCCTGGTGTTTGGGTTGTGAACGCCAACATACTTGGGCTTGCTTCATTAAAGGCGAAGCCGATGTTGGTTCCGATACCTCTGCCCCATTCTTGGTTCCACCCTGCATACACGCCAGCGGCATTACTGCGTGTGCTGCGTGCAATACTGTCTCCGCTACGGTTGGTATATGCCGCATAGGTGCTATTGGTCGTTAGTTTTCCGTGTCCTGCTTGGAAAATATAGTAATTCCCCAAGTAAACAGAGCCTGCTTTCTGAAAACGCTCACTGAACAAACTGGTGTTGTAGTTGTAGCGTATCTCATGGGTGAGGTTCAAGGCATCTAGGCTGTCTCCGATGTTAGGGCTTGCAAGGGCAATGCCGTAATCTAACGAGGCTTTTTCTCCTAACCCTTGATGGGTTTGCCATGCAATCATGGGTTGAGCAATGTTTACAGCAATCCCTGGTACGTTAATCAATGCGTTGTTTTGGAATTGCACCTGTTCATTCCCACGGTAGGGGCTTACGTCAAAAATATCCCACCAGCGCATAATCCCTGCGTAGGCATCCCCTGTGGCTTTCCAGCTTTCACCTTTACGGCTTAAACGATTGCTTGTAAGCATAGGGACACCACTATTGATTTTTTGCCGATAAAAGGTGCTTTCTACATAAACATTGGGACGCAGCATGGAGGAACTACCCACAGGACCATTGCTGTTACCGCCTGTATGAATCCCCTCATTATACAGGTTATAATCGGTTGAAACTCGGGAATATAAATTAAAGGCATAGTCTGACCCTGCACTGTCGGTATTGAGAGGGGCGTATCGTCCAAAGGCACCGATAAGTCGGGTGTGAAAGTTTCCATCGCCTACCACACCTTCAGGGTTCGCTGCCTTGACAGGCACGTCAATACTTAAGCGTACACGTCCTACCGTAGAGGTGGCATTTTCTAAACTATTGCTATTGTTGACCCCTTGTCTGCCAAAGTCACTCAGTGTCCCAAAGGTAAAGTCTCCGTGAACGGCAACCTTTTCTAGGTTTTGTAAGCGGGTTTCCTGTCCTGCTTGAACGACTTCCATTTGTTGAAGTCTTTTTCCTACGGCATCATGGCTTTGGCTTAGTGCCATCAGTTCGTGCATCAGGGTTTGTTGGGTGGTTTTTAAGGCTTGTAGCTCTGCCTCACTGGTACTTTCAGCTTTCAGCTTTGCCATGTCTTCATCGAGTTTGCGAATGAGTGCCGAGAGGCTCGCCGCTAATTCATACCGAGTGGGGGTTTTCTCTCCTTTGAATTGGCTATCAGGGTATCCCGTCATGACTTGCTCTTTCACCACCGTATCCACTGACTCTTGCGCCCAATGGGTACCTTGAGGGGTATCTTTTAAGTCATCTACTCCCGTCAACGCCATGGCAGGTAGGGTTGCACCCCCTATGGTGGTGATGAACAGCGTTGCTAAAAGCTGTTTATTACATAGACTCAAGGTAGGGAGAGAAAAAGGGTAATGAGGAACCGAGAACCTTGTCATGAGATATAATCCTTTTACACACAAAGAACAATAAAACACATAGAGGGTGGCGAGACCCATGCGTGGCTGTTGTCAGATGCCTCAGAACCTACAGAGGCTTGAAAGGGTTGCATACCCCTTAGTGTAAAATGCTTGCAGTAGCGCTTTCTTGTTTGGGTATAATATTTCATGTAAACAGAGGATAGAACCGCTACTGAAAAAAAGTTCCGCAAAAGTGTTGACTCAAACCTATGTCTGGCATATAACTATTCTTGTGGGTGACACACTAAAGCTTACACAGTAAGTCTTTCATTGAAATCACTTTCCTAAGCCCCCATCGTCTAGAGGCCTAGGACACCTCCCTTTCACGGAGGCGACGGGGATTCGAATTCCCCTGGGGGTACCATTTAAAAACAACCACTTAGAATAGTCTAAGTGGTTGTTTTTTTGTGCTGCCTTGAAAGCTTCATGAATCATCATAGTGATAATGACATGCTAATAGTGATAAAATAAGTTTTAAATTAGTACTATTATGCTATCATTAGTACTATTATGAGTGACTGAATGATGGTGCGTGTGTGGTTTTATTGAAATGGAAGAGGATACGGTTTGCATGTCATCGTTTACCCCTTTGTTTTTAGAGCAGCTTCATATTCCCCATCGACTCATTAAACTGATTGGGGAAATTGCTCGTTACCAAGGGAAGCAGGCACTTTTCCAAGAAAAATCACCCAAGATGCTGCAAAATCTTCGCCAGCAAGCTATCATTGAGAGTGTTGATTACTCGAATCGACTGGAGAATATTATTGTGACCCCCAAGGAACTTGATGCCTTGGTTCGGGAAAATAAAGCACCTGAAGTGAATAATCGTCCTCAGGCAGAGGTTGCAGGCTATCGGGATGTATTGCTCCAGATCCATGAATCCTATCACGGTATTCCCTTTACTGATAAAGTGGTATTGCAGTTTCACCGAGACTTAATGCGTTACACCGTCAGCGGAGGGGGGACATGGAAGCACACTGATAATGCTATTGTGGCACGTGATACCTCAGGTCATATCACGCAAGTGCGTTTTCAACCTGTAGCACCCTTCCAGACTCCCAGTGCCATGGCAATGTTGCATCAACAACTTACTTACGAACTCACCCATGGCGATGTGGATGCCTTGTTACTGATACCCCTGTATGTGCTTGATTTTCTGTGTATTCATCCCTTTGCAGATGGCAATGGGCGGATGTCTCGGTTACTGACCACCCTGTTACTGTATCATCAGGGCTATGAGGTGGCTCGGTATGTGTCTATTGAGCATCTTGTAGAGCGTAGTAAGGAATCGTACTATGACACCCTGTATACTGCTTCACAGGGCTGGCATGAAAGCCAACATGACCCACTCCCTTTTATGGAGTATTTGTTAGGCTTGGTATTAGGTGCCTACCGTACCCTTGAGGAACGCGCACACCGAGAACTGGATGCCCCAGAAATGAAAAGCCACATGGTGGAAAAAGCGATTCATGCCTTCAAGGGGCAGTTTACCTTTAGTGATTTGGTATTACAGTGTCCTTTAGTGAGTAAACCCATGGTGCGCGTGGTGCTTAACCAACTCAAGGCACAGGGTATCCTACAGTCTGAAGGTAAAGGACGTGCTGCGTATTGGTTTAAACCAAACTGACCTTCCGACCGTGAATAGTGATAATGAAAGCCATTATAGTGATAATATGGCATTGGTGTCTCAGCATAGTTGTGTCATAATAAAGCCATGACTAGATTATGGTAAAAGCGACGCTAACCATC
>JBJTUH010000028.1:0-4958 GCA_046080605.1 Vampirovibrionales bacterium | reverse complement strand
GGATGAACAAGGTAAGCACTATGTGGGGTTCCGTGTGGTGAATCGTACTGAGGAACAACATCGTAAGCTGATTTATCATATGTTTGGCTCTGCTGAAGCATGGCACCACGACCAAACTGCTTTAACGCCGTTAAGTGCTTATAAGTCGTTTATTGAAAGTCCGATGCGTCTTTCCACCATTGAACAGATGACCTTCCGCCGTCGGAGTCCTCGTTTCCGAGCAAGCTTGCAGGTTCGTTTATTTAGTGGGTCTCAAGATTATTCTGCCACCACCATTGATGTTTCAGAAAGTGGCATGTTACTGATGATGTATCACCCGAAAGAGAATCTGTTGCAATCAAGGGTTGATATTCAAATTCAGTGGAGCAATGGTAATGTTGGCACCCTTCAAGGTGTTGTGAAACGTGTTGACCCAATGTTAGGAACGCCAGGTGCTTTCAAGCTTGCCTTGAACTTTGTAGAACTAAGCCGTGAACAGCGTCAAGCCTTGATTGGTCAACTGTTTGGTCCTCGTCCTGGGGTTGTACGTGTGGCACCACCTTCCCACATGATGGTAGGGTGTAAAGTGCAGAATGCTCAAGGGCAAACCATGGCAGGTGTCACACAAGAGGTCAGTGAAATGGGGATACGCTTACTCCTGAATCAAAGCCTCCCTGTAGAAATGCACGAAGAGGTTTCTGTGATGTTGCATTGGGAGCAAATGGCACATCACGGTGCCACCCGAAGCTATCCTGATACACCCTCTGCTCAGGCACCACAACCTAAAGTGTATAAAACCATCGTGGTAGGGTATCAGCACCCCAGTGCAGCGAACCCTCGTCCAGAACTTCTGTTGTACTTTAAGGATATTAACTTACAAAGCTTGGATGAAATCTCGCATTATCTCCATCAAAGTAATACGCTCCTTGAAGCCGCACAACGAGGGTAATGCTCCTTTTGTCCAAGTGAACAGTAAATAGCACATCGTTTCAAGCCTCCTTCTTTTTGATAAAAGCAAGGGGGCTTGAAAGGCTTTTTTAGACTATTTTTGTTATAAAACGTGTTCCCCAAAGCTAGGTTCACACGCTATTTCATCTCTATATGTATACGAAAGAGACACAAGACATTGTGTGCTTGACCTACCTATGGCACGCAGGCATGCCATACCAAGAGGCGTTACTTTGATGGAGGAACACCTCAGCGTTTTTCTTTAGCCAGTGCCTCTACTTAAGTTTGTGGTACAATTTTATTCAAAATACTAAAGTGGCATACGGCATACTACTGTTTAAAATACTCGTTTAATACGTCAACTCACTCGTTTTTATGTTCCTTTAAATGGCACTGGGTGCGTGTAATTTTTATGTTTTTATCCTCGTCTTTTTTTGGGTTTGTGCATCGTCGGATATTATTAGAAGGTCTCAGATGCTTTTCTAGGCTATGGGATGGGTTAGGTAAACGAGCAGGAGCTATTGTTGCAACTTGGAAAAATCATCCTGCCCTGTGGATAGCCCACGGTGCTATGTTTCTGTGTGCCTTAACTTTTGCCAGTATTCCCACAGTGAATAAGCTTGCAATGCAAGAAGGGTGTGCTTTTTTGGAAGTAGCTCAATGGCGCATCCTATTATCAGGGCTCGTTTGCCTCGTGTATGAAAGTGTAAGAGGCTCTTTAAGAGAAGACCTCAAACAATGGTACCAACACTTTACGCCTCAGGGGAAACGCTCAAAGACACCCACCCCACAAGAAGCACAAGCACCCCCTCAAGGCTATGTGCCTTGGACAGACCGTTGCATGATGATGCTGCTAGGGGGTACAGGGGTTGCCTTGCTGCAATATTTTCTGTCATGGGGATTGAGCATGACCACAGGCATTCACGGCTTACTCATCATGACCACGGTACCACTCATTACCCTATGTTTAGGGTGTTTTCGTGGTCAGGAACAGCTCTCGCTCCCTCGTGTGATGGGCATGTTACTTGGCTTTTCAGGGGTTGCTTATTTACTGCTTAGTCAATCGCCTACGCATGTGGCTCAGCACCATCACCTCATGCTTTTTGGCGATGCACTGATTATTTGTAATGCGTTGCTTTATGCCAATTATCTCACCCAAAGTAAACCTTACACCCAGCGTTATGCTGCGATGACCGTAACCATGTACAACTACCTTGGGGTTTTCGCTTTCATTCTTGGTTACTCATGCCTTCATGACCTATGGCATGTCAGCCTGCCTTTTTCTATCGTACTACCCTCTTTCTCCACCATGGTACACCATGCCATGAACGCTTCTCCGTTAGCATTAGGATGTTTGGTATGGATGGCTCTCATGGGGAGTGTCGTGGCGTATGTATGCCAAAATAAGGCACTACAGGTGTTATCTGCTTCAAGTGTGGCAAGTTATGCCTTTATTCAGCCGCTACTCGGTGCTACGATTGCATGGCTCACCCTAGGCGAGCAACTCACGTGGCATACCGTAGGAGCCTGTACTTTTATTTTTGCAGGATTATATCTTGTACAGAAAACCGCACTTTCCTCAAGTCTAAAAAAAGAACCCGTAAGTTTAGCCACTGCCCCTTCTTTTGTTTCTTCTTAATCTTATACAAGAATGACACCCTTGCTTGCCATGATGATACCCGCCTTTTTTCAAAAAACATCGCAGTGGTTTAAAACCTTATGGGACAGCAATGTTGATACCGCATGGCATACAGGCACCACACTCTCTGAAGCTCAATGGGATGCCATTGAAATGGCACTCCTACAAAGTGATATGGGGCTTGAAATGACCGAAGCCCTCATGACCCGTCTGCGGGCATTACCCCCTGAGCAACTTCAAACCCCTGAAGCACTCCAACAGGCATTAAGACACGTCACGCAGGCAGAAGCTCAGGCACATCACCTCCTTGAAGCAGAAGGGAAGCCCTTAGAAAGCCCCATTCCCGAGATACTTCCCGACGAACCTCTTGTGTTGTGTGTCTTGGGTGTCAACGGCTCAGGCAAAACCACCTCCTTGGCAAAAATAGCCCATTGGTACATGACACGTTTCCCTGAACTACTCCCACCGAGTGCGTGTGTGATGGGTGCAGGCGATACCTTTCGAGCCGCTGCGGTAAGCCAGTTGGAAACATGGGGGGAACGGATGGGGATTACCACCATTAAACCTGAAAAGGCACACGGCGGAGACCCCGCTTCCGTGGCATATCAAACACTCACCTATGCCAAAGCTCATCAGCAACGCCTGATTCTGCTCGATACCGCAGGACGGCTACAGAGTCATCAAGGGTTAATGGCAGAACTCAAAAAAACGCTTACCGTGTGTAAGCAACAATGCCCACCCCATGCTCGCCTTCGTTTTTTATTGGTGCTGGATGCCCACACAGGACAAAATGCCCATAGTCAAATTAAGGCATTCCATGATGCCACAGGGGAAACCTTACACGGACTTATTTTGACTAAAACAGAAGGGTCTGCCAAAGGGGGTATGGTGTTTCCGTTACTGTGTCAGTACCGTATTCCTATATGGTGGTTAGGCACAGGGGAAACGCCTGAAGCATTTGTACCCTTTGAGTTTCATACTTGGGCAGCACATGTGTATACGCAAATAGTCCCTACCCCTACAACACACGCCTAAAGAAGCCCTGATGAGGCTACTTGTTTCACCTGAGTTTTTTTACACATTGACTGTTACCATTTTGCATTGTTTTCATCTTGAATAGGACGTAGTATGCAGACCTCAAGCACTTCTCTGATGACTCCTGTTGCCATCCCTCCTCTCGGCACACGCAAGGCTTCTGATGTACTGATTGTAGCCCTCGATGTTGAGGGGTACCAACCCGCCATGGCGTTAAGCCAACAAGTTCAACAGGTTGGCGTGACATGGGTTAAGGTAGGTATGTCACTGTATTATCAAACAGGACCTGCCCTGATTACCGCCCTCCGTGAGCAAGGACTCAACGTGTTTGTTGACCTCAAGCTGCATGATATTCCTGAAACCATTGCTCGAACGACCCGTGTCTTAGTGGAAGCAGGAGCTTCATTCTTGAATGTTCATGCCAGCGGAGGCATCCCCATGATGCACGCAGCCTATGAGGCAGCCCATCAAGCAGCCGAGGCAACACAACAAGCCATGCCAACCCTGATTGGTGTAACGGTACTGACAAGCACCAGCCAAAAGCTTTTGGCAGAAACACTTGGTGTGATTCGTCCGATTCCTGAACTGGTGGTACATCTTGCCAAGCAAACGCAACAAGCAGGGCTTCACGGGGTCGTATGCTCTGCACAAGAAGCACCCTTTTTACGTGCTGAAGCCAGTATGGCAGAGCCTTTTTTACTGGTCACCCCTGGCATTCGTCCCGCAACCCATCTTGAGGGTTCTGATGACCAACACCGTATTTTAACCCCTCAAAAAGCCATCGAAGCGGGTAGCTCGATGCTTGTAGTGGGTCGTCCGATTTATCAAGCACCTTCTCCAGAACACGTTGCCCGTGAGATGCTACATGAGATCCAAGGTGCGTTAGACGCTCAACGTGGCTCTACTTAAAAAAGGCTGAGGAAAAGGAAGGGGGACATGGTTTGAAAGCACCTATACAAGATTCTACCGAACGTCTCAGTCGTACCCATCGTAAGCAACAGGCTCATCTTGAACGGATGGCCTGTGATACATGGGTGGCTTTTCATCCTTGGGAAGAGACCTCCCCCTTCACTCACTCATTTACACGTTCTGGAAGCATCGTAAAACTCAAAGCCCATACCCCTTTAGAGGGGGTAGGAGCTAGTACCTTAGCACCGTCAAAAAAACAGTCGGACCTGCACCATGGTGAAGTCAGCCAACAGCTTTCCTTGGTACTTTCTCAAGCATGTGCAACCCCTACCGTATTAGAAACCACACAAGCCACACCGTACGAAACACAAGCTCCTTCACCTTCTATCTACCATCCTGTGCTGTATCCACACCATGCCGTGATAGGGCTTGATGAAGTTGGACGAGG
>JBJTUH010000027.1:0-11031 GCA_046080605.1 Vampirovibrionales bacterium | reverse complement strand
GTATGAGTCGGGTTTGAGTACCAAGGCGGAACTTCTACAGGGCATTCAAGACCTTGCCAGTGTTAAATTGCAAATTCTTCAGGCTCAAGAGGCATTGCTTACTCAATGGGTATGGACGTACCAAGCCCTAGGGGCTTCATTAACGCCTGTGTCTAGTACTTCACCGAATATGACGTAATAGGGTATGATAGTGATACGTCGATAACTCTAAAGAAAGGATAACACCATGGCTTATGTATTCAATCCCCTCTTTTTAAAACGTTTGGCTGTTTTAGGACTCTTTTTGATCGGATGCTCCCACGGTGTGCTTGTCACCCATGCCGCCAATGATAGTGAAGAAATTGCTCGGTATGAAAAGCGATTACAAGGGCAATCTCGGGAAATTGAGGCACAAAATATTCGTAAGCGTTTAACGCCCTCAGAGTATAAAATTTTGCGTCAGCGTTGGCAAACGATTCAGGGAAAGTTACGTACTGCTAAAGCAGATGGTAGTTTGACGGCGGGTGAACGTCTTGATTTGAACAACGCAATGAACGCCTTAGCACTTCGTATCAAAGAAAAAGCATTGAACACGAAACGTCCTGTACATTAGAGAGTGTTGCGTGACTGAAGTGTTGCTTGTACTTGAATACGTCCTGCCCCTTCGTCAATTTTATTGGCATGAGGGGTGGCTTTTGCATGACTTACAATAGCTTTTTTAACCTCTGAGGCAGAAAGCTTGGGGTTTTTATCCCATAAGGCTACGGCTAACGCTCCAACTACGGGTGTTGAGAAAGATGTTCCTGTGACGAGTTCCGCTGTCTGTTCCTGTGCATTCAAACGTTGACCTGCTAGAAAAAAGACCCCATCCGCTGTGACATCAGGTGGATACTGTCCTCTGGTGGAAAAGGAGGTCACACCTTTTTTACTTGTCTGAAATGCTGGGAATTGGCTTTCTTTTTCATCCTTTGCAGCACCTACCGCTAGTACATTAGAGGCTTTTGATAAATCTAGCCCCCCAGCACTTAAACGAAAAGTGGATAAAGCATCGTTTTGACTTTCGCCTTCATTCCCATTTGCTCTTACAAGCAGGACGTTAGAGGGTAGTGTTTTTAAAAATTGCTCATACCGCTGACGTGCGGCTTTCATGTCAGGGTGTTGGTAGACATCTCGGTACCATTTGGCATCGCCTTGACGATTTTTACCAAAGACTCCTAACGGAAAGGCTTTTTTCAAAGCACGCCAGTCAGCGTCTTTACGAATGATGAGAGGGTGCAAGTTTTTCAAAAACCCTAGTCCTCCTTGTTCGGGGTCAATCGTAAAAGATTGGTTCACCACTAGGGGCATAGAAGGATGCTTTTTTAGTGCTGCTTGAACTTGGGCTTCTGTGGCAAGACGGTCTTCATCGACCGCTCTGGCTAATGCCTGTGCTTGATAGTCAGAAAATGTTTCGGGTCTTTGATACTGAGGGGTCTTTTTTTCAATATAAGCTTCAACAGCTTCTGGATGATTCAGAAAGCTTCCTTGGGTGAGTTGCGTACTCCCCTTAGGGGTGAGTGCTTCATAGCTTGACGCAATCAGTTGCCCATGGCTTGCTTGTTGATAAGGCGCAAACAGCTTAGAGGGCTTAGTTTGGTCAGAGGGTTGAGGACGCTGTGCTTTCTCGGGAAAAACATCTTGAATTAACACCTGTGTTGAAGGCTTACGACGTGCTGGGGTGTTTGTGCGATGACTTTCCAGAGCTTGGATGTCTGGACCGTTAAAGATGCTTTTTAACGCCGCAAGTCTTTTCGTTGTGTTGCGAGGAGGGGTTTCATCGATGTGTTTTGATTGCCACCCTGCAAGTGCTGCAAGCCCCACTACTCCGATGAAAGGTATGCTTTTAAGAAGTGCTGAAGTACGCATGGCACGGGTTACCTTGAACGGAGAAAGAAGAACCACTATCCTGTGAGAAAATAAAACTTTAATGTATAAAAACAAAAATAAAAAAAGCTGTGTCCTTATACTATCTTCTGTGAAGCACACAAGCGCCTCTCGTACCGAAGGGTAGACAGAGAGACGCTTAGTGGCATAATGCTCAATGATGAAAGGCGTAGTGACCTCTCCCAAACACACTTAGCTTTTAGGAGGCGTACTTGTTTGTTGTGCTTTTTGTAGTGTTTGCGATTGTAACAACGCATTAAAACCCATGTACACGACAGAACATTTTTTGACTTGAGGCAGATAAAAGGCACATTCGTCCGCCAAACAAAGTTGCATGGGTTCAGTTGACTCTTTGCCAATACTTAAAATAGGACATACGGGAGTAGTTGCCATGGCGGGTGAGGATATCCTTTCTTCACTGACAGTGTCATGAAGTATGACATGCTAGACATCATCCGTTAATAAAACACAAGCGGATGCAGTACCTATTACTTTAAGGAGAGAGGACTTGGGTTGCCAAGCAATCAAGAAAAAATCTCGTCTGTTTATGGGATTTTAGCCCTCTTTCGTGGCTGGAAGTAAAACAGAGGTGCTTTTATAGTAGAAAGAGCATGCGATGTCTTTACTTTTGAATGCCTTCATAGGGTATAAAGTGGAAGAAAGCATGTCATAGACGTTCTGGACTAGGTAGGTGTGTCATGGCGCAGTCATTGGATAAAGTAAGGGTGGAAGGTGGCTTGAGTGTGAGCTTAATGGTTTGGGTGTATCGTGATAGGGTGCATAGAGAGGGCATGAGGTAGTGACCCACCATGGCTGAGGAGACACTCCCCACATCGCAACGGCTCCCTCGGTTGAGCTTTGAGAGCCTCATGAAACAGCAGGATATTATGCTTGCACTGGTCGTGATGCTCACGGTTGCCATGCTCATGATACCCATGCCCAGCATACTGCTGGATTTGTTACTGGTGGTGAATATTGCACTTTCCATGACGATTTTGCTTGTCACGCTTTACACGGATGAGCCTTTGCAATATTCAACCTTTCCTACCATTTTATTGGTTGCCACGCTGTTTAGGTTAGGGCTTAATGTAAGCTCTACGAGGCTTATTTTACTTAATGCACAAGCAGGAAGTGTGATTGAAGCCTTTGGGCAGTTCGTGATTGGTGGTAACTTTGTGGTGGGGTTTCTGATTTTCCTCATCTTAATTGTGATTAACTTTATTGTGGTCACGAACGGTGCGGGAAGGGTTTCAGAAGTTTCTGCACGTTTTATCTTAGATGCTATGCCTGGGAAACAATTAAGTATTGATGCAGACTTGAATGCGGGGCTGATTGATGACAAAGAAGCCAAACGTCGTAGAGTTGCGATTCAAAAAGAAGCAGACTTTTACGGCACAATGGATGGTGCCAGTAAATTTGTGAAAGGCGATGCGATTGCTGCCTTACTTATTACTGCCATCAATTTGGTGGGTGGTCTGATTATCGGGGTTGCTCAAAAAGGAATGCCCATTGGTGAGGCGGCTGCAACCTATACTATTTTAAGTGTTGGGGAAGGGCTTGTGTCTCAGATTCCAGCCTTGGTAATCTCTGTGGCAACAGGTATTCTGGTGACAAGGGTCACAGAAAAAGAGCTGACTTTGGGGCAGGAAATTGGCTCCCAAATGTTTAACAATCCTAAAGTACTCGCTATTTTGGCAGGCTTGCTTGGGGTGTTAGGCTTGATTCCTGGGTTGCCTAATATTCCTTTTTTGACGATTGCAGCCCTTGCAGGAGGTGCAAGCTACTTTCTGAAAAAGCAGCACGGTAAAGCCAAAACAGAGGCAGAACAAGCTGATGTGCTGAGTAAAGCACAGGAAAAAAAGAAAACCAGTAGTGAGCAGGTGCTAGAGTTGATTCACGTGGAACCCCTAGAGCTTGAAATAGGGTACCGTTTAGTCCCTATTTTAGAACCGAAAACAGGGGGAGACTTATTAGAACGTATTGCCACCATTCGTAAGCAAATTGCGATGGAACTTGGCTTCGTGTTACCCTCTATTCGGGTACGGGACAATTTAAAGCTTTCTCCGACACACTATCATTTTAAAATGCGAGGGGTCACCATTGCCACAGGAGAGGTTATGCCTGAGATGTTTCTTGCCATGAGTGCTGACCCCAGTATGTTAGAGCCGATTGAAGATGGTATTCCCACAAAAGAGCCAGCTTTTGGGCTACCTGCGCATTGGGTAGAAAGCTATCAAAAGGAAGACGTAGAGCTTCAGGGCTATACTTTGGTGAGTCCTGCTGCGGTGATTGCGACGCATATCACGGAAACCATTCGTAAACACGCCCATGAGATTCTTGCCCGTCAAGAAGTACAATTATTGCTTGACCACTTATCTAAAAACCAAGAGGCTGTTGTGAAAGACCTTATTCCTGACACTTTGAACATTCCTGAATTGCATGTGGTATTGCAAAACCTACTTCGAGAACGGGTCAGTATTCGTGACTTAGGCACAATTTTGGAAACGCTGACGGTTGCTGCAAAACTCACGAAAGACCCCGAAACCCTTGCAGAACAGTGCCGCTTGGCACTTTCCAGAAGTTTGTGTAAACAGTATCAATTAGGGGGAGAACAAGGAGAGCTTCCTGTACTCACGCTTGCCCAAGATATTGAAGATACCCTTCTGAAAAGTTTAAGTACGCCTGCGATGGGGGGCGATGGTGGCGGAGGAAGTAGTGTACTGTCCTTGTCTACCCAGTATACGCAAGAGTTTATTAAAGCCTTGAATACGCACTTAGAACAAGCCCTTCAAAAGTTTAATGCACAGCCTGTATTATTGACGCATCATAAAATCAGGTCGCCTTTAAAGCGCTTACTGGAACGGGTATTCCCCAGCCTTGCTGTGATGAGTTATAACGAGGTTAACCCCGCTGTTAAAGTGAAGGTCATGGGCATGGTTCATAAGTAAAGACAGCTGAGAAGAGGGTATTTGAGGTATCTCATTTTTATTGAATATTTACAAACTTGGAAAAACGTATTTTTTCGTTAGGTATGCTGAATAACGTGGTTGTGTCTTCACGTCTTTAACCAATCACTTATTTCTCCCTGAGACCTTACGAAAGCTATGGATACCCTATGTGCTATTACACGGACCGTTTTGGGCAACGTCGCATGATTCCAGATGGATTTGAAGGCTCGATTCATGACTGCCCTCATCATGACCGAGAGGAAAACGCTCATACCGATTCTAAACTCTCCATGATGAAAGACCTGCCTAAGTTTGGGAAAAACATCAAAAACAGCGTTGACTATGTATGGCAACAGATGCAGGAAGACCAAGCATTATACGGAGAGATTGACCCTGAGAAAGACTATACCCTTCAGCATGATCCTTCCTTTGATTGGCACAATGCAGCCTATCGGGATAAGCCCGTAGTAAAAGACTTAGTGAAACGCTTGGTACTCAGGGGGTTATTCCCCAATCAAGACGGTAAAACTCTTTCAGTGATTCCTCCTGAAACAATGAATCGTTTTGGCTATACCCTTAAAACCATCACAAACCCTTACACAGGTGAGGAGGAATCGTTTTATACGCCCCCTCCCCAAGAGCCTATGTTAATTGCAGGGAAAGTAGAACCTAAACTTAATGTGGATGGGACTCCTGTACCGTATACCTCACCTGTTCACCGCCTGAACCAACCCAATACTTCAGCCCATGCCAACGATAAAGCAGTGCTTGAAAGCCATGGCAGGTTGAACGCTTCGGGTGTGAAACCTCCATCATCGAAGATTACACCTACTCGACCCATTTCACCACGATTTGACCTCTGGGGGCTTTATATGTCAAATCGTAAACATGATGCAGACTTTCAAGCCATGGAGACTGACTTGCACAGCTATACCCATGCACTGGTAGAAGCAAGAGGACAAGGGAAAATCAATGACCTTGATATTGCAGGGGCGGTGTTTAAGCATGCCGCCAAACTTTCGGGTGGCGATGCCAATACGACATTGCTTCTTGTGGAAAGTATTGGTATTGTAAAAAAAGACCCTAAAGCCCCTTCAAAATCTGGTTCTTATCTTAATGGTAACAAAATGTTGAATGTTTATTGTGCCAGTGATAAAAACAAGTCCAATATTGCCATCAGTTCCAAAGGATATCATCCAGACTATCATGACGGTACCCCAAATCAGTTTGGACATTGTCTGTCGATGTTTTCATTGACTTTACGTAGTGGTGCTCCTGGAGAAGTAGCAAGAAGGACAGCGTTAGAACATGAAATGCCTGGTACCGAAGCGGGGCAAAGTGAAACAGACTTGAAAGCGAGTATTGTTGCAATGCAGTTAGCAAAAGACGTACGAAATGGTAAAGTCCCTGTTGAGCAATGGGGGGACGAATGGCGGTATAGGTTTAGTAAGCCATTTGCCAGTCAGAGCAATAACAATGATAAAAATGCTGTGGCAAAGTTTAACAATTCAGATGAACGTAAAGCGGTAATAAGGAGGAATACATTCATAAAAGATTCTCAAGAAGAAATAAAAAAGGCTCAAGAAAAGATAAAAAAATGGTTTAAACTGCCATAATACTTTTAGCTTGGCTTTTTAACAGAAGGAGAAAATCATTTCTCCTTCTGTCATCCTTTATTAGAAAGTGTAAAAATGCAATCTATTATCGTTTTGTTTCAAACTATGTTTAAGTTTTTTGCTAAGCTTTTTCAATGCCTGCTACCAGCATGCCGCTTTATTGGGTGGCTTGCATACATAGGGTTTTTTATGCGAGTTCTTTACCCTGTTTTATGGCTATGGCACTATGTAGGTAATTTTTGGTTTTGCCTAGAGCAAGTATTTCAATGGGAGAATATTGGCTATAAGCTTTTGTTGAATGTTTTAAAATACTATTATGAGGCGACACTCACGTGGTTTAAAGTGCTAATAAAAGCAGTTAAAACAAGGGACATTAAAACCATCTTGGTTGCTATTGGACAAATAATACTTATCTATAACATGTATGACTCTTTTTATTTTTATATTCCAAGTTTTTTGCTTAATATGTCAGTTATTCCTTCTGTCTTGATACTGGGATGCTTTGTAGTGCCTTTAATTTTCGGTGTGCCAATAGTACTTTCACTTATTCCATTAGGTGCGTTATACTCTATTATACCTCAAGATTTTTTTATCAATTTTGAAACGCTGTATGAAAAAAAAGAAGTGTTTTGTAAGTTATATGCAAGTATATTGGGCAAACCCCTGATTAACCTTAAGCTACCTGCTGTTTTTTACTTAGCCCCTTTGTGGGAGTGGCTGTTGCTGTATACATTCATTACACTATGGCCTAAGCCTAAAAGTAGCTACTGGAGCAGTCTTTGGAAAGCCTTGACGTGGCTTGTTACACTTCGACAAATCATCATGGTACTTGCCATTCATGTGCCTGCGTACTGGATATATCATGTAAATGGTAACCCCTTTATCAATGAGCTACCTCAAGGTTGGTCTACGATATCTATGGTGATAGATACGGTGCTGATAGCTGTATGTGCTTATGCTATAAGTCAGCGTCCTATACAGCGTATTAGTACTGTTTATGCAGGTGTGATGTTATATGAATGCTTAATTTTCTTATTAGATACTTATCATGGCTCCTCTACATTCCAAATCTTTTTACCCACAAACGATAGTAGCACCTTATTAGGCACTCAGCATTATATTGATGACTTACTCAACGGTCCGAATCATTTAAGCCGCATGATTTTACCCTTCTTAGGCATGGGTATTGCCTACTGGTTTTCCTCACGGCGGAGGTATCTCTCATTACCTGAACGAGATCATGCCTCACGATGAAGTAGCGTAGAAAAACTTCTATTGAGCAAGCTTATCCAAGCATCCCACCTCTGAGGGAGTTATTTCACAATAGTGTTAGAGTGTTTTCAAGGTTTCTCGTATAATAGGATGTTATTATAAGGTTTGGATTTTGTGTGATGCTACACGCCCCAGCCCTCTTTATTTTCAGTTTTAACCACGTCTTTTTTCAGCATACCTTTTTTCATTCACACTAGAAAGTTTATAGCCTCATGATGCGAACAAACATGGGTGTTCCGATTAGCAAAAAATCTCGTCAAGACCTTAAACTTATGCGTGTGGCAGGACGCATTGTGGCGGAAGTGCATGCCCTGATGCGTGAAATCTGTGTGCCTGGTATCACGACACTTGAGCTTGACCAACGGGCTGAAGCCCATATTCGTACTCAAGGAGCGGTGCCTACCTTCAAAGGATACTATGGCTTTCCTGCAACGCTCTGTGTTTCCGTTAATGATGAAGTGGTACATGGCATTCCTGGTGCAAGAGTGATTCAACCTGGTGACATCGTGAGTGTGGACTGTGGTGCAACGTATAAGGGTATGGTGGCAGATAGTGCCTATACGGTTCAAGTAGGAGAAGTGCCTGAAGACTGGAAAACCTTGTGCCGTGTGACGGAAGAAAGTTTATACAATGCCATTGCTCAAATGGTACCTGGAAACTTTTTAGATGAGGTTTCAGGTGCGGTTGAAGATACGGGGAAACCTTATGGTTACGGGCTTGTAAAGCATTATGGTGGGCATGGCGTAGGGTTTAAATTGCATGAAGACCCCTTTGTTCCCAACTATCGTACAGGAACGCCAGGCCCTGTCTTACGTTCGGGCAATTGTTTAGCCATTGAGCCGATGTTTACCATGGGGGTGGCAGAGGTGTACACGGCTGAAGATGAGTGGACGGTACTCACGAAGGACGGAAAGCCTGCTGCTCACTTTGAGCATACCATTGCGGTCACCGATGATGGCCCTGAGATTTTAACCAAACTACCCGTTTAAGTCTTTTTTATGACTTCAAGCCCTTACACTCAATGGTAGTGTAAGGGCTTCATTGCGTTTAGTGATGTGACCTTGCGTGTGTGGTGTGAGGCTAGTATAAAAGCCACCAAAGGAGTTGGCGGGTATGTCGTGCAACAGCAACCAGCAAACTTAAACTCAAAAGGTCATACCCTAAGGGAGCAAGGCTATAGGCCTGAATCCATGCTGTGAGACTGACTGAGGCTTCAGGATGCCACATGTGCCATACCCATAATCCTAAAATGCCCAAAGCATTCGTGAGTATGAGCCACCCACCCGCTATGGCAATGCTACGCCACGTAAGAGTCAAAGGAGATACCATCATGGGGAAATGGAGCCATTTTTCTGTACACCACGCCATGGCGGGTAGAGCGATACTTGCCCCTAGCCAGTATAACGCGGTGGGGGCATAAAAGGTCGCCATACCGTCTCCTGCAGCGGTAAAAGGCAGATGGCATCCCCATAGTCCGATAAGCCACAGGGCTAAAAAAACGATACTCCAGCGAAATCCCATTAGTAAGGAAAACCAGCACCAAGCCACCCATTGTAAGCTCCAGCCTGTTTGCAGCTGAGGTAACTCAAAACTTATCTGTGAGGCAATCATCAACCCAAACAGTGCAACACTTGCAAGCGTTATGCCGAAAAGTAATCGACGGGGTGAGCGTCGCAAGTCTTTGGTTGCTTGTAAACGTACCAAATACCACTCACTGTTCGGAGATAATCCCCAACGAAACCAAGGAAAAAACGAAGGGTCTAAAGGCAGCATGGGGTGTACTCTTAGCTGGGGGACACAATAAGCCCTTTAGCTTGGGCTAACAGGAAACACGCAAGGGTTTTTGCATCTTGAATTCGTCCATCACCTGCCATGGCAAGGGCTTCTCGCCACGGGACAGCCTCGCACTGAATTTCTTCATTGGCATCAGGGGCATAGTGGGTGTCGGGGAATAAGCCTTGTGCGGCATACGCATAAAGCTTTTCGTCGCAAAAGCCAGGGACGGTAAAAAAGGCACCTAAATAGGTCCACTCTGTGGCATTATGTCCAATTTCTTCAATGAGTTCACGTTCTGCCGCATGGGCATGAGCTTCGGGTGTACCAACCCCGATACCTTCAGGCCATTCAAGCTTTCCTGCAGGAAGCTCATAAATCCATTCCTGTAGCACATACCGATACTGCTTAATGAGTACCACATGAGGCTCTAAAGGGGCGGAAGATGACAGACCGAACAAGGGTAAATGCTCTTGAGGGGTTCGTGTGTTGGGCATCACCAAGGGCAAAATAACGACACCCCCAGGGTGGCGAATATTTTCCATGGTTCCAATATCTCCGTTAGGGAACCGCACGGTGTCTTGTTCGAGCCGAACCACTTTTCCAGAAAAAATAGTGTCACGTGTCAGTAAAACTTCGGGCATGGCAGAATGGTTCCTTATTTATGAAGGGGCTACATCGCAGGTGCTAAAAGCCATTTAGCAAACCCTAAAGACAGCAAAACCCCGAGAATACACCCTCCTAACACCTCAAAGGGGGTATGCCCCAAGAGTTCCTTCAGTCGTGCTGGGACTTTATTAGGATGATGAGCATACACATCGGCGGTTAGCTTATTAAGGACACTTGCCATACGTCCTGCGGCAAGTCTTACACCAGAGGCATCGTACATGACAATAAGAGCTACACAGAGTGCCACCGCAAAAATGACACTTCTAAAGCCGACAACAATGCCAGCACAAGTTGCCATTGAGCTAACCGCTGCACTATGACTACTGGGCATGCCTCCTGTTTCTACTAAAATACGGAAGGTAATGGAACGTCCAGTGTACTGATACCAAAACAGCTTAAGTACCTGTGCCAAGAACGTCGAACTCACAGCGGTAAGTATGACAAAAAGACCATCTCGAGGAATGCAGGCAAGTGTCACAGGGGCAAGTATCCAACTATCAGTTAAAGCAGGCTCGAACGTACACACGTAACTACATACAGGCACGCTATGTCACGTGAAACCAAAAGTAACTACGACTCATAAATATCCTTTATAGTGACACAAAAAAGCCTTTGGCACTACTGCCCCTAGCTTAAACGATCTTCATGCAATAATGCTTAAGGCTCACGGGCGTATACTTTATTAAAACTTTAGGATTAACCCCTTACTTGAATCAAAAAATGGGCGTTGGTGCCTCAACATAGTTATGTTATAATAGAGCCATGAATTGCCCGAAATGCCACTGTACCGAGGCGACTAAAAACGGTACCATGAACCAAAAACAACGATATAAATGCAAGCAATGTGGGTG
>JBJTUH010000026.1:0-14420 GCA_046080605.1 Vampirovibrionales bacterium | reverse complement strand
TCGTACACCCCAAACGTCAACCACGATTCGCCTTCTTTCCTCTCAGGGGACAGAGGCCTTACCTTCAGAGACGGAAGGCAACGGGTACCGCTCGCTTGCGGCTTCTCTGTCTGACGGCGCTTTACCGCTTAAGCTGTTACGTCCTTCACGGACTCGTGCAGAAGAAGAAGGAGGACTTCCCTTGCATTTAAAATCTAAGCTTCCGCCCAGTTAACCATTTCTGTGATGTCCACGATAGAGATACCGCCTGTACCATGCTTTCTGATGCACCTTTTGATGCAGAACAACACCCCTCAACTTCTTCGCAACAGACTCCTATAACCCCTGCGTCGGAGGATGAAGCCCTACGGTGTCCTGATGAGCCTGACTGTGGTATTACGTCAGAGGAAGTCTTTGAGCAAGAGGATGACTTAGCACCTGAGGATGCCTTAAAAGCCGTGGCTCCCCTGTGGCAAAACAAAAATTTTATGTGCTTATGGTTTGCACAAGTCTTTGGACAGTTGGCGGATAGAGTCGTATTTGTGGTATTTATCACTGCCATTGCACGCCAGTTTGCTGCAACACCTGCCAACATGGAAGCCTATAATACAGGGCTGTACATGGCGTTTACCATTCCTGCCGTGACACTTACCATTGTAGCGGGTGTGTTTGTGGATCGGTGGTCTCGTCGTGCAACCTTGGTATTAAGTACTATGGCACGGGCAGTGAGCCTACTTTTTTTACCCTGGACACTCGCAACCCACCATATTGGTTGGATTTATACGCTTGCCTTTTTTCAATCAGCTGCCACGCAGTTTTTTGTCCCTGCCGAGGCGGCCTCTATTCCTTTGGTGGTACATGAAAGTCAGCTCATTGAGGCGAATGCTCTTTTTACAACCACCATGATGGCCTCTATTATTTTTGGCTTTGTGTTAGGGGATGCCTTTTTGAGTCAATTCCGCCCAGAGCATATTCACTATGCCGTGGCAAGTTTGTTTGCGATAGGGGGAATGATTTTGCTAGGGTTTAACCCCAAACGAGATACCCGCTTTATTACCATGCAAGAGGAGCACCCCTCTGAAGTCTCTTCATCGCTTGATACGACGCTTCAAGAGGAAGACACCCAAAACACTGCCTCTAAAGAAGCACTAAAGGCGACGTTGTCCGAGGCATGGACACAGTTTTGTCAGGATATGGGCGAGGGTATTGCCTTTTTAAAAAGTTCTCCTATTACACTTTATAGCTTGGGGCAGCTATCGCTTTTGTTTGCCATGGTTGTGGGGCTTACCCTTCTGTTTATTGCAATGTCTAAACAATGGCTGTTTGCAGATGCCACTGTGGGTTCCCAAAAGTTTGGTTACTTTATTGCACTAAGTGGTGTAGGCATGACGTTGGGTGCCTTGTGGCTCTCTCAGAAAAGCCAATCCTATACATGGGCACAACGTCGGGTACTGATTCACGTTGGAAGCTTACTATTAAGTGGGTTTATTTCAGCCCTTGCCTTAACGCCATGGGTGTTTCCCGAGGCTCAACTTCCTTCTTACCTATCGCCTTTGTTCCCTAAGCTTACCGCTCGGATGCTGTATGTGGGGGTGTGTAATCTTTGGTTAGGGTTTGCCGCTGCATTAATGGCGATTCCCTTGCAAGCACTCTTGCAATTGCTTATCCCTGAAGATAAGCGTGGGAAGGTGATGGGGGTGCAGTATACCATGATTTCTATTGCTTCCACGTTGCCCGCAATGGCAGTTGGATTTTTAACGCCCACTTGGGGCATTACAGGGTTGCTACTGTGTGCTGCTTTGCCGTTTGGGATTGTGCCATGGCTCAAGGCACCTCCGTTACCTGAACGCTTGGCAAGTACCTCATAGCATAAGGTGTGGCTGAATGAGATGTTTCTTTATGCGTGGCGTAGGGTTTCCATCTTGTTTAAATAATGCTATAGTAAAAAAATCTCTCTTTTTTCCTCGTTGTGATGTGTGTTCAGCGTTCACAAACGTTCCTAGTATCAGAGCGTGTAAAAACGAGTGTTGGAAAAAGAGACATTCAACACCTTGTGTGAGGGGTCTTGCGTACGCATGACAGAACTAATGGCTCCCCTTTCTTATCAGAAAAAACTGACAAGTTTACGATACGTCTTTAAACTGATAAAGCGTTTGTTTGAGGCAAAGTTTTTACGACGAGTTTTTAAGCGTTCAACCCATTTAAAGCCTTGGTTTGCCTTAACGTGTTTTATGATGCTATTAGGGGCTGTGTGGGTTATACGTCCTGCGTTTGAGGCATTACATACCACTGTGGGGCTGTGGTTGGAAACCCAGTTTTCAACATCACACCCTGACGACGCACCTGCTGAGGCACCGTCTGACCTGAGCTCACCCTCTGGAGACCCCTCTTCCTCTTCGCCATGGCTGGTGTCTCCGCCTCCTGCTAGGCGTAAAAAAGCAAATCAAGGTAAGCATTTTGGTAAAACCGTCAGTGTCACCTTGAAACGATGTTATGACGGCGACACCTGCCAGTTTATGGTGAAGGGGGAAGACACCCCTATGAAAGTGCGAGTGGCACAAGTGGATGCCCCTGAGCTAGCACAAGACTATGGCAAGGAAGCCCGAGATTATCTTGTAGGGTTGTTACGACGGGCAAAAAAGCTTGAGCTTTCCTGTCAAGGTGGTAAAACGTATGACCGTGAAGCTTGTGCCGTTTTAGTAGAGGGCGAGCCTGTACAGCCTAAGTTAGTGGCTGCGGGGTATGCGTGGGATTATCCGTTATATTCTAAAGGGCAGTACGCTTTGTTACAGGCAAAAGCACGTCAAGGTAAAAAAGGGGTTTGGCAGGAAGCTCACCCCATGAGTCCGTTTTGTTGGCGTAAGCTGTATAAAAACCAACAACGCCATGGCAGGTGTGAACAAAATGCCATGTATGTACCGTGAGAAAACCGCTTGACTTGGTACTATGTTTCACGCACTATAGATACATAAGCCACACAGGTTTATAACATTCTATATCGCGGGGTGGAGCAGTCTGGTAGCTCGTTGGGCTCATAACCCAAAGGTCGTAGGTTCAAATCCTGCCCCCGCAACCATTTAAAAAGCCTCTCTTTTTTGGAGAGGCTTTTTTTGTGGGTGGTTGTCCTGTCATCCGTAAGGTACGATCCCCTTTTATACGGATGAGATGAGATACCCTTAAGTTTTGAATGCCACACCATACTTTGCAAATAAAGTGCGTCCGCAGGTTATTTTGAGTTGTTCTTGAGGTGTAATGTTATCTTCACGTTGTCCTTTGGTTTCCTTTATCAAGAACAGTTTTTCTTCATGGGTACCACGCTTTATAATAGCCCAGTCTGGGTTATAGGTTCCTGTTGGGGTTGTCACTTTAAAGCGTTTGGGCAATTTGACATACAGTAGCACTTCATGGTTTGTATCAAGTGCTTCTTGTTCTTTGACTTCTTCTAGGGAGTCTAACTTTGTAGGGATGTAAAGCGTTTTTTCTAAAAACTTGAGGTTTTTTGAGTAGGGCGGATTTAAGGTTTCAGGAATTGTAAATAAGATGGACGCATCATAAAACAGAGAAGTTTCTTCATAACGAATCCCCGAGAAGTGCAGGCTTTGTAGAGCATCTTCAAAGGCTTGTTTAAGCTTTATTTGGGCTTCTTCGGGGGCAAATAAAATATACGCATACAAAGCGTAACCTTCACGTTTATAATGATAGTGCAAGTCTTGAATTATTTTACATAAAAATGATTTTTTAATTTTAAGTTTTCTGGCTAATTGTACTAACCAGTCTTTTTGTAAGGGCTTATGAACGTTCAGTAACGTTGTTTCAGCTTGAAGGGTGGTGAGCTTGAAATGTGGCAGTTGTAACTGTCCTTCTTTAATATCTTGTGCTTCAATACAAGTTTCCTGAATATGGATTGTATGATTAAAGCCTCGTAAAGCCTCTGTAAGAGGTTTTGCGGTCTTCATTGTCTCAATTAATGTTTCTTCTTTTTGAGCCTCGCTGAAGTCAAAACGATAGATTGCTTTTTTCGAGATACGAGACCACAGGGTTTTAAATAGGTCAGAACCTAAAAAGTCTTGATTTTTCTGAATAGGATAAGCTTTATTATCATGGGAGGCAAAGGACTTTAACCCTTTAATGGGTTGTGTGATATTCTCAACATAGCCCTCAAGGTAGGGTTCAAGTTCTGGTACAAAGTGTAGCATAGGCTGAAATACCTCGACTAACTTGGTTTGTAAGGCTTGTTTGTCTTCGTACTCTTCGATGTTCCATGTGAGTTGGTCTTTTTTATCAGATTGTACCAAGATATTTGCTTTTACCAAGCATTGATGCGTGAGGTTACTTACAAGGTCTTTCTTATCTGGTGTAAAAGAGGCTTGGGAAGAAGGAAGGTATTTTGCCCACTGTGAAGAAGAAGCACTGGTAAGGGTATATCCTGAAGCGATATAGTCTGCTTTAAGTTCTTTTAGGTACTGCTCATAGGAGGTCGTGGTAATCAGTAACAAGCTGTTAATAGGGTGGTCTCCTGATAAGCGTTCTCCTTTGGTATTGACGGCTAAACGCATACCTCGTCCTATTTCTTGCCGTTTAGTAATTTTGTCTGCGTCTTGTTTTAAAGTGCATATTTGAAAAATATTAGGGCAGTCCCACCCTTCACGTAAACGGCTATGGGCAAAAATAAACCGTAGGTCGGTGTCTGGGTTTAGGAGTTCTTCCTTATTGTTCATAATCAGTTCATACGCTGAGGCTTCCGCCTTTTTTTTCGCTTCACTGCTCAAGCCTTCAACGTCTATAAACTGTCCTTTACTGTCTTGTGCAAACGAGCCCGCATGTACCTTATCGGCAGAGGGCATGGTAAGGGTCTGTGCGTAACGAGGGGCTAGCCTGGTATATTCTTCCTCAAACCATCGTGCTAAGTCACCTTTTTCTGCCTTCCCTTCTTTGTAAATACGATAATCTGAAACAGACCCCACAAAAAAGAGAGACAGTACTTTAATGCCCTCATGTTGGTATTTTTGTTGTTTTTCAAAATGGGCTTGAATGGTTTGTGCCATCATTTCCCGTAAGGCGGGTTCACTGAGGGTAAGGTTTTGATGGTACAACCGCTCTTGATTTTCAAACTCAACATACCCTTCATTTAAGTTAATGCGTTCAATACGACCTAACGCTTGGTAGGAGGTATGTTTGTTAGACTGTTCATACAGGCTTCCGCCTTTTTGTAAGGTGATGCTTAACGGTTCCACTTTGTCTTGAGTCACTTTTTTAATTTGAAAGGTGGCACAAGGTTTTTGTTGTTCATGTCCAAGGCTTAATAATTGTAAGTCGCCTAGACATGTGGTGTCTAAAGTACGAATCCGTAAAGACTTTACCAAACGCTGCTCCATGGCGGTGAAGGGGTCAAGCCGATATAGTAACGGGAAACTTTCCTTATGCGTGGCTGAATAGTCTAACATCCATAAGGGGGCTACTTCTTTATAGAGTTGTTGAATGGTATTACTGGTAGTTTGTGCCTTTTGAGGCTCATCTATCATGACAATAGGACGCACGGCTTTAAGATAGTCAATGGGGCGGTGAGGGTGAAACCCAGAATGAATATCCTGATAGAGTACATTGGTTGCAGGACGATTTAATGCCCCTGTTGACATGACTAACACCTGTAAACGGTCATCTGGCATACAAAAGTTCTGGATAGTATGGACTTGCCCGCCTTTAAACTCTTCATAATGAATAGTCACTCCTGACGCTTCGGCAAAGTGCGGTGTTAAGTGCTTTAAGCTTTGTAATACCCCTGCTCTAATAGCGTTTGTAGGGACTAAAATAATAAACTTATGCCAGCCATAGCGTTTGTACAGTTCAACAATAGATTTAAGATACACATAGGTTTTACCCGTACCTGTTTCCATTTCAATGGAAAAGCGTAACGGACTGTCAGCCGTTAAGTAGTGCGCTTCAATGCCTGCTTGTGTTTGGATGTGTTGTAAACGTTGGTTTAGCTCGGGAATGCTTAAAGGTAAATGTTGTATGTTGGCACCCTGTAATTGAGGGAAGTCGCCTTCATAGGGCATAAACCTAGGAGCATCAAGCTTTTCAAATAATGCAAGGGTGGCATCTACGGCTTGTTGTTGATGGGGTAAATGGGGGTGAAACTTAAACTTGAACATGGGTATTTTTGAGCTTTTAGATGAATGACTTACAGGGTGTAAAACTTGAGTGTGGGAAGGTCTCCGCCCTCGGCGTTACCATGCCCAATATTACAATGAATACTAAGCTGTTCTAGGGCATTGGCACAGTCATTTAAGCTTCCCGCTGAGTGGAAAGCATCTTCCAGCATGTAAATGGCGGGAGGGAAGGAAGAGTCATCTGTTTCAAGCAAGGCAATGAGCCCTTGAAGGAGGGCATGAACATTCAAGGTTTTTGAAAAAATACACAATGCCCCGTCACTTCCGCCTAGCCTAAAGCATGCTTCATGCCCTGCAAACCTGAGTGGCTCAATAGGGGCTGTTAGCTTATGGGTATGGTATTTCAGCATCACTTCATACGCCAAGTGCAAGGGGTTAAGGGTCTCAAGGGGGATACTTTTTTGTGCTACCATAAGCTGGGCTTCCATCCGTGATTCTAAGTCAGTGTCAGACATCGTCGCAGACTGGAACGTTTCTTGTGTTTTTAGCTGTTGGCTAGGGGCTTGTTTAAATACCTTAAACCCAAGGTCTAGGGTTGCATCGGGGTATTCCTGTTGTAGTTTTGCCCCTGCACGGCGGAGCCGTTCCTTAGTGATTTCTGCAATGGTACGGGGTTTACCTATACCGTCTAAAAACTGGCACGCTGTAGCTTGGTTTTTGTTTTTGGGGTCTAATGTGTCAGGGATCTGCACGCAAATATACTGGCGGTTGCCTCCATCTTCGGCATTCAGTTGCATTACGGCATGACCTGTGGTGCCGCTCCCTGCAAAACAGTCGAGAATGACTGCGTTTTTATTTTTACTTGTAATTATTTTGAGGAGATATTTAATTAAAGAGCTTGGTTTAGGAAATAAAAACGCTTTGCCAAGACCTAACTCTTTAATTTCTTTTGTTCCGTCTGCTGTCATACCAACATCTTTAGGTAACACTGTTGACACTGTCGCTAATCCATAGTTATCCCCATCTTTTAACATATCATCGCTCTGGAAATACCTTAAAACAGGTTGCTTTATTTTTAAAAATGGATACTGCCCTGGAAAAACAATCCTATGTTTAGCTAAATAATCTGGGTAAGTCTCTTTTGTGATTCGCCATACATTATCGGGGTTTGCAGGATACTCTTTACCTGTGTTGGGACAAATAATCGTAAAAAAGCTATTGGGTCGTTCAGTTGCAGTCGTTTGTTTAGTAAGTTCATGAATTCGCCAAGGATTGTCTGGAAAGTCATCTGTGGTATAGTATTTTCTGTCAAGAGTATACGTTCCTGCGTACAAGCCATTACCAGTTGTATACACCACAATGTTTTCACAGTCTTTTGATATATTGTAAGTTACGTCTGATTTAGCAGTCCTTTGGCGCCAAGGAAAAACAGCTACAAAATTATCTTCTCCAAATATTTCATCCATTAATAACTTTAAATTAGCCACTTCTTTATCATCAATACTTACAAAAATTACCCCTGAAGATTTTAGGAGTTTTTTCATCAGTTTTAGCCTAGGGTACATCATATTCAGCCACTGGCTGTGTTTGTGTCCTTTGTCTTTGTAGGTATCTAGTAAGTTGCCTGCGTCATCTCGTTTTCCGCTACGTTGCTCATAGGCTTTGATGTCTTCCGTGTAATTATCGTTGTACACGGTGTCAGCGTCTACGTTATAGGGTGGGTCAATATAAATAAGGTCTATTTTACCTGTGTAGCCTTTTTGCAGTAGTTTAAGGGCTACTAGGTTGTCGGCTTCAATCACAATATTCTGGGTGGTGTCCCAGTGTAGGCTTTCTTCAGGGGCGGGTATCAGTGTCCAGTGCGTGCCTTGGTTATCCTGCTTCCGTGCCTCATGCTTCCCTGCCCAACTTAGCCCATAGGCTTCTTTCTTTGGGGTGGTGTCTTCGCTCATAAGTCCTACCGCTTCCAGTAGGGTTTGCATGTTCAGGGTGCCTGTGGCAAAGGCTTCAGGCACTAACGCTTTCAGGGCATGAAGACGCTCTTCACTTAATGGTGTGGTTTGTAAGTCAAGTTTCTCATGAGGTAAAACCGTTGTCATCATGGCGTAAAGGTTCCGTCAGCATCAAGGGGTTAGGGTATTTAAACGTATGCTCATGTATACCATAAACCTAGCTTCTATTGAACGAACCAGCGTAAAGTAAACAAAGGTTCGTGTGCTACTTTTTGTTTCATGCACTGCTTTAACTGATACCGCTTCTTGTCTATCAGGGCTTCTATTGCCTCTTCTTTTAAAAGTTTGGCGTTTTCTAGCCTTTTTTTCTGCTGGCTAAGCTGAGAGAGTGCTTCCTCAAAGGCTTGTTGCTCAGTGAGTGTTTCCACATAGTGTTGTTTGCGTTTTGCTTTTTTAATGTTTTGTTTCACTTCCTCAAGCTCAAGCTCTAACGGCTTAATAAGGTCATCTTCCAGTCGGTCAATACGGGTGGACTCTTCTTTAAACCATTGATGATGTTGCTCGGCAATGCGTTGCGTTGTGGCGTTTGCAAGTACATGATATTCTTGCTCTAAACGGGTTTTAACGTGGTCTGGTACGCTGAGTTCATGCCCTAATGTGCCTGCACACTCAAACAATTTACAGCATACTTCCGCCTCTAATGACCTGCCGTCGTCTGTGATGGCAGTAAATAAAAGCTCTTCATGAATGTCTGCGGTTTCAAAACGGAACTTATGCAACCTTAGCCACCCTGACTGACCCTTGAGTGCCTGTATCACTGTAATTTTAGTAGGATGGTGTGTAATGTCAAACCTCACCTCTTGTACGGGTAAAATGGCATCACATGCCTGCTGTAGTACCCATTCCCCTAACGGATGCGATAGCCGATAGAGCATGTTGGTAGGCATCGCTTTTTCTGACTTTTCTTTTTGGCGAATCAGATGATACGTTCCCTTGAAGAAGTCTTCAGGAGGATGACGTAGCTCAAAGGTTAAGGTGTCCTGATGGAAGTGTGCATGGTTTTTTAAAATAATTTCAGTCACTTTCCAGAAAAGCTTACTGATTCTGTCAAGTTGTGCCTTGGTTTCATCTAAGCGTAATGCAAGCTTGGCGTGAACTTCTTCATCAAAATGTTGCAATAAAATATCCTGCGTTTGCTGCATTCTGCTTTTAATAGAGGCTTCCAGATCTTTTTGTAATAGGTCAAAGGCTTCAGCAATGGCTTCAGACGTGCGGCACGTCTCAAAAATATGAGTTACTTGCTTTTCAAAGTCAATGCCTGACTTAATGGTGCCTAATACCTCATCAGATGAGCCAAACACGCCGTCAAACAAATGAAACTTTTCCTGTAACAGCTCAAACACCCTGCGTTCTACTTGGTTACGCTGGTTCACAAAATTAAGCACTACAACATCATGGGTTTGTCCGTAACGGTGGCATCGTCCAATGCGTTGCTCTACCCGTTGCGGGTTCCAAGGCATATCGTAATTTACCACCATGCTACAAAACTGTAAGTTAATCCCCTCCGCCCCTGCTTCAGTGGCAATCATCACCTCGGCAGAGTCTTTAAAGTGGTCTACTAATGCTTGGCGTACCTCAATGGCTTTACTCCCTGTAAGCTGGTGATGGTGCCGAGGGTCGTTTTTCCAATGCTCATAAATGTCATGTGCGTGTGCGTCGTGATTACTTCCGTTAAATAATACAATCTTCCCCTTATAGCCGTGGTCTTCTAAAAAGGCTTTTAAATAGTCCTGTGTACGACGAGACTCGGTGAAAATTAACGCCTTTCGTTTGGCACCTAGTGCTTCAAGTGTCTCAAACCCCTGCTGTAAGGCATCTAACAAGCTTTGGGAACGACTATCTTCTTTAATGCGTCTGGCTTGATGAATGAAGGCTTCAATGTCATGGATTTCACGCTGTAACTTTCCCTTGTCTAGCTCGTTGGTACTTGTAGGCGCAACAGAGGACTCGGGGGAAGTTTCCTCATCAAGCATTTCAATTAGCTCGGGGTCATGGTCTTCGTCTTCTGAAAACAAGTCGTAGAAGTTGAGTGCTAACGGAGCACACCCTTGGGTTAAGTCTCTGAGGTGATAGAGTCGGTTCAGTATTTTTTCTAAACTGCCTATCATGGCTACAGTGGAAGACCCCAACATTTTTCGCAAGTTGAGGGCTATCAAGTGCTTTTGTTGTTTAGGCAGGGCATAGGTATCCTCACGTTGTAAAAACTGAGAAACTTGCTCATAAAACTGTTGTTCGTCATCGCTAGTTTGGTAACTTTTGGTTAAGGGCTTACGTTGCGTATAGTTAATATACTCATGGACATGCTTACGTAACGTACGTTTCAAAAACGGACTGATACGCTGACGAAGTCCTTCTAAGTCAGTCTTGGGCGTATACTGTGCCTTAAAGGCAGTGACATCGCCAAAAATACTCTCGTCAATGAAACTCGTTAAGCCGTACAGTTCTAGTAAACTATTTTGTAGCGGGGTGGCGGTAAGCAAAAGCTTTTTTGCATCGTCTAATGCCCATTTAAGTGCTTGCCCTGTCTTGTTGCTCTCTTGATGGGCATTTCTAAGCTTATGTGCTTCATCTATAACGACTCTATCCCAAGGCACAGCACGGATTTCATCTTTCATTTTAACCGCAAACTGATAGGAACAAATCACAATCTTGTTTTTTTGTTCAAATGGGTTTGAAAATTTTGACCTCAAAGCTTGTCGGTACGTTTTACTATCCAACACCACAGAAGGCATATTGAACTTGTCTTCTAATTCGTTGGCCCATTGTTTTTGTAATGATGCTGGTGCTATCACTAAAATACAGCGTTTACGTTCTGCCCATAATTGGCATAGTACGATGCCTGCTTCAATGGTTTTTCCTAGTCCTACTTCATCAGCAAGAATGACACCTTTTGAAAAAGGGGAGTTTAAGGCAAACAGTGCAGCATCAATTTGATGAGGGTTTAAATCAACGCAAGAATTAAACAGGGCTTGCGATAGTTTATTGACCTCATTCTCAGAGTTGTGCCTTAGAATATCATGGGCAAAATATTTACTGTGAAAACGAGTCATGTACGATTTCTTCTGGAGGGATAAAAGCAACAATGCTCCAAATTATACAAATAAAGCACGTCGTCGTCTATACATGCCTACTAAACTGACAAGGGTTTCATCATCCTGTTAGGTGTGTTGCGCCACAGGAATGATAAAGCTATTGTCTTTGGTACGAACTGCTTTGGAAAGCAATGAAGCACCTTCTAAGACGTTCTCAAACGGTTCATAGGTGACTTTGAGCTTTTGCTGTGCCATTTTTTGAAACCCTGCCGAGTCAGTATGTTTCATCAGGGCTTGTTCAAGCAGGGTTTCCAAGGAGTTTTTCTGAAAGGGGCGTTCTGCCTTTGCAATGGTTTCACGTACACCGCCAGCCAAAGGACCGCCTATAATAAAATGATTCAAACCTCCTAGGGCATGCCCCTGTACCGCTCTGGCTACTTGGTCAACATACATATCTACGGCAAAGGTTTGAGCTTTCAAATGTGCCTCAGGTGTGACACCCTTTAGGGTGGCAACGGTTTCATGAGGAGTCTCACCTTGTGTAAACTCAAAACATCCTGTTGCTTCTAGGGCTTGTTTTTCCTTGGGGTTGCTTGTCCGTAAAGAGTATTGTGTCACTACGACGGCGCAATCCTTGTCGAGGCCGCGGAGATGCAGGTCCTCGACAAGCGCGCTCACGCACTTGTCAAAGACGGGGAAGTCCTCCTCCTCCCGGAGGAAGATGCTGTTGTTCTTGCGGCCCTCGGCGTTCATGCCGCCGTGCCAGTCCCACTTGCTGTAGTTCAAGGTCACGACGCGGGCGCCGGCTTCGACGAGCCTGCGGGCCATCAGCAGGCTTTGGGGCACCCTCGGCGCGCCGTTTCCATCCATCATGATCTTGGGGTTGCCGGTGCCGTACCGTTCAACCACGCGGCTTTCCTCCTTCGAGAGGTCGAGGGCGTCGGCCAACCGGGTTGAGGTGAGAAGCGAGAGGGCCCTTTCATTGAATGCGTCCATGCCGTTCATGGCGCCCGTGGCGTCGATATCGCGCCGGATCGTGTCAAAACCGCCCAGCAGGGCCTTTCGTTCCGCGAGGCGGTCGAGCGTGATTCCCTGTAGCACCATGTCGTCGCGGGTCGGTCCGCTGGGCTTGAACGGCGTGTTCGCGGTTCCAAGAAACCCGGGGCCGGGCTCGTTGTAGGGGCCGTGGGTGCAGGTGTAGCACAGGCTCACATACGGGGGAACGGCCGGGTGTGCCGGGCCCAGCAACTTCCCCACCGCCGAGCCGAACTGGGGCCAGCCTCCCGTCGGCTTGAGCTTGCGCGGATGGTGCCCATGGAACACCTGCTGGGCGTCGTGGTCGGACTGGTTGCCAACCAGTGAGCGGATGATGGTCATCTTGTCCATGAGGCCCGCCAGGCGCGGAAACGCCTCGCAGATCTTGATGCCCGTCACATTCGTGGCCACCGGCTTCCATGGCCCGGCGATTTCCTTGGGCGCGTCGGGCTTGAGGTCGAACATGTCCTGATGGGGAGGGCCGCCCACGAGGTAGATCAGGATGACCGACTTCGTTGACGACCGGATGCCCGCGGCCGCCTCGGCCCGTAGCAGGCCGGGCAACGACAAGCCACCCAATCCCAGCATGCCGGCCTGGAGGAATGAACGGCGCTTCAACCTGTGAGGATGATGGATGGCGGACATCGGCGGAATCCTCCAGCGACACGGGGCCAGCAGGTGATGCCGGACTTGATTCTGGCTCTTCTATACCATGATTCGGCCTGAAAACGACAGGAATAACAAAAAAATGGTTACAGCCGGGCGATCTGGAAGATGCGGTGATGGATTGTCCCGTTCCGGGTCGCGCGGATTTGAGTTCTTTTGGTAAGAACGATCAATCCAAATATATGTTATGTATGATGTTGTCATGAGCAGGCTTGCGGAAATCACCAAGGCGATCGAAACCCTCCGGCTGGAATTGCCGGAAATGGGTGATTGGCTGGAACCTGGGCACCGGCTCGAAGGACTGGAATCCTGTCACCGCAGGGTTCGCGCCTGGTCAGCGGTATCGGGTGAACCTCCGCTGGTGGCGGCCCTTTATGGCCCCACGGGCGCCGGCAAGAGCACGCTCTTCAAGCTCCTCTCCGGAATCAATGTTCCATCGGGTGAGCAGGTTCGGCCCATGTCCCGCAGTTGCGCCCTGGCCGTTCCCCCGGCTTGGGCCGACCCCGCCAAGCTGGCTCCCGTTTTTCCCACGGCGGAGTTGGTCCCCATGGGTGATGGTGCCGCGTTGCTGGCTCCGGGCCAGCCATTCGGCCGTCTGCATGCCGCCGTGGCGCCCTCGCTTTCGGCCTTGGGGCCGGGAGGATCCTCGCTGCTTCTGGTGGACGCGCCCGACTACAACGGCGTTGATCCAGGGAACGCGCTCAGGGCCGAGGAAATCCTGCTCAGGGCGGAAATCCTCGTTTTTGTGCTGCAAGTCGACAGCTATCTCGTGGCCAGGAATGTCGAGGAGTTGGCCCGCGCGGCAAGGCTGGCGACGCGGTTGGTGGTGGTCCTCACCAAGGCGCGCGATTCGCTGCAGGCCTGGATGGCATGGGACGACCTGTGCCGGAGGCTGGACGACCCCGCCGGCCTGGGCCCGATGTTCGCCGACAGGAGGGCGGACGGGCTTTCCTGCGCCGAGGTGGTTCGTTCGGCGCCCGTGTTCATGTGGGTCCGGTCGGAGCGGCCGGAGTTGTCCGGCATCATGGCCCGGGAAGGTTCCTCGCTGGTGGACCGCCTCGCGGGCCAGGAGGCGAGAAGGGTTGCCTGGGAAGGCGTGGCCGGCGCCGCTCACGAAGCGGCCACCGACGCGCGAAGGCTGCTGGCCAAGGCGCTCGAGGCGAGCGAGGCGGCCGGTAAGGGGCGAGCCTCGCTTGTAGCCGACGCCCGGGAGGCCGGCGCCCGCGTTGCCGGGCGGGAGTTTCCCTTTGGCGCGCTGATGCAGGCCCTGGTCAAGGAGGCCAGGTCTGCCTTGCCCGACTGGTGGAAAATCGTCAGCGTGCCCGTCGACTGGTTGTTCGGCACGGTGAAAACGGTCTACGGCAAGGCCAGCGAATGGATCGGCCAGGTCAAGGAAATGGTCGTTCAGGAATCCGCGAAAAGTGAAAATCGCGAGGATGTCGAGCGCCGCGTGCTTTCCCGCGAGGCCGACTCGCTCCTCGACTTTTGGCGCTCGCGTCCCGACCTGGCGGACCTGGGGCTTGATAGCTCGCGGTGCGCAAGCGCCCGGGAAGCGTTGCTGGCCGCGCCGTTGCCCGGTGTTTCAC
>JBJTUH010000025.1:0-10189 GCA_046080605.1 Vampirovibrionales bacterium | reverse complement strand
GCCTCATCGTTTCACACGAAGCAAGCGTTCTTACAGAGGTTTCTACAGAGCCTGAACACACTCCCCTTTCCCTAAACCGTGAGGCACTATCAGGCATACCCTCACCTGTGACCGTAGAACCTATTACCACTGAGGACTCCTTACAAACACACAGTCCTATCACAGAAGAAGCCTCATCTCCACACGCCCAAGTTGTGCCTTCTACTGCCACATCAAAAGAAAGCTTACACCCAGAAACATCAGACTCAGACACCTTCGGGATGGTTTCAGATTTGACAGAAACCACCACACAAGAAGTCGCTGTCGTCCCTGAAGACCCAAAGGAAGAACCAGCATCGCCTGACACGACAGACCTCATTCAAGATGCCAATCCCTCTGAACACCTAACGCCAGACACAGAGACACCGTCCGTTGAACTCTCACATACAGAGCCTGTCTTAGTCACAGAGGAACCACTCACCCTCATGGCACCTCATACAGAAGACCTACCGTCTGAGAAAACGGATGAGTCCTCTTCAACCTTAAACCTTCTGGCACCAGAGCATCCTTCTGTGACCTTACAGACTGAAGCACCTAGTACCATCACGACGGAAACACCGTCAAAAGAACCTTTGACACTACAACCATCCACCGTGAGTGAACTTTCAGAAATACCCGAAGCAGTCAGTGAGCCTCCCAGCATGCTTGAGGTACAACCGAAAGCACCCTCTGATGAGATACCAGACTCGACAAAACAAACGATCGCCCAGCCTTCAGATGAGCATCCCGATACTCAAAAACCTTCGGCCAAGGTCATTACACTCGCAGAAAGAAAACCTTCTGCCAGCACAAGCCTTGACACTTCAAAAGCTGAAGACACCCCCTCCGCTCCTGCCAAAGCAAAAGTGTTAAGTGGCTTGTTTGAAGATGTTCCTCTCGTGAAAAAAGTCTCTAGTGATACATGCCCCCCACCCACAAACCTCATTGAGCGAGATGCCAAACTATGGGTAAGCCTCGTAGAAAATGAACTGGTGGACATCACCCAACTGAAAGCCTTAGTGGACGAAAATAAACAGCTAAAACTCCCAAACACCCTTCAACAAACGCAAGGGCTACAAGGAAAATATGTTCCTTTACAAAAGATTCTTTCACATTATCAACTCGTCACAGAAGCACAATTATGTGAAGGTCTGCGTACCGTCTATCGTGGGCGTTTTATTGAACCAGGCCAAGTAAGTTGTACGATGGCGGCAGTATTTCAAGTACCTATTGATTTTATTGAATCCAGAGAGGTCGTACCTTTAACGTATGATGCGAAACGACAAAGGCTTGAGATTTTACTAGAAAACCCTCAAGACAGTAACCTACTGGATGAATTAGCTCAAGTCACCCGTGTCAGGGTAGCAGCCCGTGTCACGACAGATGAAAAACATCAAACCTTACTCAACGAAGCCTATCAGCTAGCCGTACTGGAGTTTGCCTCAGGTATGGATGGCATGATTGATAATTATGACTTCCTAGGGCGTACCTCTGACACATCGGCTGGTTTCACCCCCAGTCATGGCACTTCCGCCACTCAAAAAACCGACGGTTCTCAGAAAAATGTTTACGGACTCCCCTTCTCCCTCGATGGTGACAGTGAGCATCATGCCACACAACTGGTAGACCACTTCCTCAAGGAAGCCTACCTGAAACACGCCAGCGACATCCACTTTGAGGTTCATGGCGATGGTCTTATGGTACGTTACCGTATTGACGGTCTCTTAAAAGACATTCTACTTTTACCTACAACCATCGGACTCAACGTTATTTCACGCATCAAAGTCTTAACGTCATTAGATATTTCTCAAAAACGACTCCCTCAAGATGGCGGAAACCAACTCACGCTACAGCTCGATGAACGCATGACACAATCCGTTGAAATACGTGTCAACACGCTTCCAACGCGCTTAGGGGAAAGTGTCTGTGTGCGTGTATTAAAACCCCATCAAGTGGATGGCATGTTAGAGTCTCTCTTGATGTCCTCTGAAATGCTCGCACGGCTTAAACGACTGCTGCAAATGCCTCAAGGCATGATTCTAGTCACAGGTCCTACAGGGTCAGGAAAAACTTCTACATTGTATACCTGTCTGAACTCCTTGAATCATCGAACCCGCAAAATATGTACCATTGAAGACCCCGTTGAATATCAATTACCTGGGATTTGTCAAACGCAAGTTTCCGTCAAAAGTGGCTTATCTTTCGACAAAAGCTTGCGTGCCATGCTACGGCATGACCCTGATATTTTAATGGTCGGGGAGATCCGTGATAATGAAACGCTTGAGGTTGCCATGCACGCAGCAGCCACTGGACACTTAGTATTAACAACACTACACACCAACAGTGCCATGAATACCATTTCACGTATGAAAGAGCTTAATGCGTCTCCGCAATTACTCACGAATACCTTGGCAGGTATTATTGCCCAGCGTCTTGTACGCAAGGTGTGTACCCATTGTGCTGAAGATGTGACACCCGATGAACACCTCCTTGAATTACTAGGCATGCACCGATTTGCATCCGAAAGCACCCCATCCCCTACCTTTAAAAAAGCCGTAGGATGCTCAGTGTGTTATGACACTGGCTATGCGGGTAGACTCGCAGTATTTGAAATGCTGATGCTAAACCGAGAACTCGCCCGTGGCATTGAGGAAGGCGTTTCCATGATTCAGCTGGAAGACATCGCATTGAGCCATCAGTTATTACAGCCCTTACGACAAGATGCGTATGAAAAAGCTGCACAAGGACTCACTACCATTGAAGAACTGCTCCGTGTACTAGGACCCGCTGCACTGAATAGTTAGTCTAACCAGGCCTGAGGATAGCTTGCGGCATCAAGACGCATAAAAGCCTCTGGAGTACATGGCTCATCGCACTCCCAAAAGGCTTTTTCAAGGGCTTCAAACCGAACCACGCTTACCCCTGAGGCTTCATGGAGACACCATGCTAGGTCGGGTTGTAAGGTGTGATGCTTCTCTGCTTGTGTCACCCAGTCAATCAGTTGAGCAGGCGTTAATGATTCAAGCATTGTGCCGTAAGGAATATGAACGACCCAAGAGGCACTAAACGCCATCGCTGCTTGGTAGGTACGGTCAAGAAGATGCAAGGCCTGTCCTCTAAACAGCTCAATACCTACATACTGTGCCACACACCGCAATGCCACAAGGTCAGGAGGGTCAAATGAGGCAGTCGCAATCCCTCGCCATGTACGAGCATCAAGCAAGGTTTCTCGAATAAGGTCAAGCCCTTGGTGAATCCAAACTTCTCTTTGCTGTGCGTGAAGCGAGGTTTCTGTCTCAAGGTTCAAGGTAGCATCATTAGCTTGAAGTAAAAGTAACACCGTCTGGTACATGAGGGAGGCGATCTTTCTTGCATCTGCATGCGTTAGGTTTACACAAAAGTCAGTCACACCGTCAGCCTTATGGAACCGCCCCTCAAGGTAGAGGCACCATGGACTCACTTCATTAGATACACTGCATGTTTTATATCACTACTATGACACCAACACACGGGGTATGTAACACCCTAGCATTGCTTCGTTGCTTTCAGGGTTTGCAGTAAGTATGATAAAAGGAGTTGGTGTCTCCCATCCTCTTTCTTTTTTGTTTACTCCCTTTGACTAGACTTACCCCTATGATGATGACTGTTCTCACCCCTCTTGCTGAAGGTAAAACCAAAATTCTTTATCCCCATGAAACTCACACCGTGCGTGTCGTCTTCAAAGATGCTGCCACGGCATTTAATGCAGCAAAGAAGGAAGTCATTGAGGGGAAGGGAAGTTTAAACGCCCAGATTTCAGCCATGCTTTTTCAGTTTTTAAGCGACTGTGACCCTCAAAGAATCCCCACATGCTTTGTCAATAAAACCGATAAAGACAACGAACTGATTTACCGTAGCTTGTCGATGATTCCTCTTGAAGTGGTCGTAAGAAATCAAGCTTGGGGCAGTTTGTGTAAACGGTACCCTCAATTTAAAGAAGGCGAGTGGCTGAAACGCCCCGTCGTTGAGTTTTTCTTAAAAGACAATGAGGCAGGAGACCCTCTCCTTGCGGAAGATATTCTTGAACTCCTTGAAGGGGTGTTACCTCAAGGCGTTTCAGGGGAAGCTCTGAAACGGTTTGCCCTTCGTGTGAATGCTTACTTAGTAGCTTATTTTCAAAGTATAAACCTTGTATGTGCTGACTTTAAACTTGAGTTTGGCGTGGATGCTCAAGGAACCTTGGTGCTGGGCGATGAAATGAGTCCTGATAATTTCCGCTTAAGAGATGCCAAAACAGGGGCTGTATTAGATAAAGATGTTTTCCGCTTGGAACTGGGGTCTTTAAAAGAAGCCTACACCCAAGTCTTTCAACGCTTACAACAGCTCAACCCCGAAACCTCTACTGCAAGCGTGACAGCACAGCATGTCTTTGAAGCCAAGGTACGTGTGGGGCTTCGTCCCAATGTGTTGCACCCTGAAAGTCGCACGATTTTTGAAGCACTGCATACCTTTGGATTTCAACAAATAGAAGCACTACGTTCTGAGAAACTATTTACCATTCGTGTGAAAGCGTCTCATCAGGCAGAGGCAGAACAAGTATTTGAAAAAATCGCATCAGACGTGCTTGCAAACCCTGTCATTGAAGCGTTTGAACTTGTGACATTGGCACAGGTATTGGTGTAGTCCTTGTCGTGAGGCTTCCCACATTCAACCCACCTCAAAGACACCTCTTTCTATGACTACAAGGAGTAACCTTCTCATGACCCCTTTGGCTGAAACGCCCCTTTCAACCCCTCCCCTTCATGTGGGGGTTGTCGTATTCCCTGGCAGTAATTGTGACCGTGACATGGCAGATGCCGCCCAAGAGATTCTTGGGGCAAAGGTTTCTTGGCTATGGCACCAAGAAACTTCTATCCCTGAAGATATGCGTGTGGTGCTTATTCCTGGCGGGTTCAGTTATGGCGACCACTTGCGCTGTGGTGCCATTTCTAAATACTCTCCTATTATGCAACCCTTGAAAGCATTTGCTGAAAACCCTAACCACTATGTCTTAGGCGTATGTAATGGATTTCAGGTACTGACTGAAAGTGGTCTGCTTCCTGGTGCGTTAATTGCGAATCAACGCCCTCAATTCCTGTGCGACCGTGCTACCCGCCTACAGGTTAAAAATGCACGTACCGCCTTTACACAAGGATTCAAGCAGGATGAGGTGATTGCGATTCCTATTGCACACGGTGAAGGGTGCTATGTGGCAGACGAAGCCACGCTTGAGACACTCAAAGCGAATCAGCAAATTGTGTTCCAGTACGTGGATGAGGTCAATGGCTCCATCGATGGTATTGCGGGCATTACGAATCGTGCAGGCAACGTCCTTGGTATGATGCCTCACCCTGAACGCAATCTATTTGAACGTACCAGCCATGGCTGGAGTGGAGAAGGTCGAATGGTGTTTGAATCCCTCAAGACAGCACTCGCACAACAGGCGTGCGTTCCCTGTGCATAAAACAAATAAAACTCACCCTAAACTCGGGGTGGATGTAACAGTTTAACCCATGAAACATGCCAAGCGTTAAAAATACTTTTGACGCTTGGCATGTTTACGTTATCCTTTTTACAAAGTGGGTGTTTTATGTCTTTACTTAGACCCTTACCCCATTAAAAGCGTGTGATGTGTGTTTTCCCATTCTATAGGAGCTGTTCTCTTGCCTACTATTGCTCAGCTCGTTCGTAAAGAACGTAGTAAACAAATCCGTAAAACCAAGTCGCCTGCCTTGGTAAGTTGCCCTCAACGTCGTGGTGTTTGTACTCGTGTGTATACCACAACCCCTAAAAAACCTAACTCAGCCCTTCGTAAAGTGGCTCGTGTACGTTTAACCAGTGGGTTTGAAGTCACCAGCTACATTCCTGGTGAAGGTCACAACCTTCAAGAACACTCTGTGGTACTCATTCGTGGGGGTCGTGTTAAAGATCTTCCTGGGGTACGTTACCACATCATTCGTGGGTCTCTTGACCTTCAAGGCGTGAAAAACCGTAAGCAATCTCGTTCTAAGTACGGTGCGAAGAAAAATCAACCCGTTGCAGCGGCAGGTAAAAAACGCTAGGTTTAATGGCTTAATGCCTAGAGGTCAGCATCGGCATACTGGTTGATGGCTTCACCTAGCTCCCAGTTAAACTATGCCTGATGTCATCGCCTCTTTTTTGTTCCTTGTATTCTTCATTATTTTAGGAGTTTCGCCACCATGATGATGGCTCGTCGTTTTAAACCCGCAAAGCGTGTTCCTGATCCCGATCCAATTTTCAATGATCGTGAAGTTGCCCGTTTTATCAATCGTTTAATGCTCCGTGGTAAAAAAGCCCTTGCAGAGCGTATTTTTTACTCGATGTTGAGCTATCTGGAAGGCAAGACAGAAGAAGCCCCCATCGAAGTATGGCGGAAAGCCATGCAAAAAGTACGTCCTATTGTGAAGGTTAAAGCTCGCCGTGTAGGTGGGTCTACTTACCAAGTACCCATGGAAGTCAGTGAAGACGACGGGATGGCTATTGGAACGCGTTGGGTGATCGGCTTTGCCCGTAAGCGTGGCGGACGTACCATGGCAGATCGTTTGGCTGCTGAAATCCTTGATGTTTACCGTGGTCAAGGTGGCTCAATGAAAAAACGTGAAGAAACCCACAAAATGGCTGAAGCCAACAAAGCGTTCTCTCACTATCGTTTCTAAGCCCTAAACAGTGCTTTCAACGTGAGGGGTGTATTTCGCCCCTCACGTATTAGAGACCCTCTCACCAAGCTTTTTTGATGTTCGTGTTTTGATACCCCTTACTTTTCAGGTATGAACGTTTAACCTTATGATGATGACACGTACCACGCCCCTTGAGCGTATCCGTAACATTGGTATTGCCGCTCACATTGATGCAGGAAAAACCACCACCACTGAGCGTATTTTGTTCTACAGTGGTAAAATTCACAAAATCGGCGAAGTTCATGAAGGAACCGCTGTCACTGACTGGATGGAGCAAGAGCGTGAGCGTGGTATTACCATTACCTCTGCTGCGATTACAACCTTCTGGGCGGATCACCAAATTAACATCATTGATACCCCTGGACACGTGGACTTTACCATTGAGGTAGAGCGTTCCATGCGTGTACTGGATGGGGTTGTGGCTGTATTCTGTGCCGTTGGCGGGGTTCAGTCTCAATCTGAAACCGTATGGCGCCAAGCAAACCGCTACAAGGTTCCTCGGATGATTTTTGTCAACAAAATGGACCGTGTGGGTGCCAAGTTTGAGCGTGTTGTTGACCAAGTGAAAAAACGCTTAGGTGCCAACGCTGTTCCTATCCAAATTCCCATGGGTGCTGAAGACGAGTTCAAGGGCATGATTGACCTTGTGCAAATGAAGGCATTGTTCTTCTCTGGTGAAAAAACCATGCATTACGATATCCTCGACATTCCTGCCGAGTACGCTGATGAAGCACAAATTGCCCGTGAAGAACTGATTGAGAAAATTGTTGAAACAGACGATGTCTTGATGGAGCGTTACTTAGGCGGAGAAGATATTTCCTTTGAGGACCTCAAAGCTGCACTTCGTAAAGCGGTTATCAATGTACAAATCGTTCCCGTACTTTGCGGTACTGCATTCAAAAACAAAGGGGTACAACCCATGTTGGATGCCGTGATTGATTACCTCCCCGCACCTATTGATATTCCTGCGATTGAAGGGATATTACCCAACGGAGAAACTGCCCTGCGTCATCCTGATGACAAAGAGCCTTTCGGTGCCTTAGCCTTCAAAATCATGACGGACCCTTTCATTGGGCGTTTAACCTTCTGCCGTTGCTACAGTGGAAAACTGGATGCTGGTAGCTATGTCATGAACGCAACGAAAAACCAGAAAGAGCGTGTCAGCCGTCTCGTGCAAATGCACGCAGATAAACGTGAAGAAATTGCAACCATCTACGCTGGGGATATTTTCGCAGTGGTAGGGTTAAAAAATACCTTCACTGGGGACACACTTGCGGATGATTCTGCACCGATTGTCTTAGAATCGATCTACATTCCTGAACCCGTTATTGAGGTTGCCGTGGAACCCAAAACCAAGGCAGACCAAGAGAAACTTTCCCTCAGTCTTCAAAAACTTGCCGAGGAAGATCCTACCTTCCGTGTGCGTGTGGATGAAGAAAGTGGTCAGACCATTATTGCAGGGATGGGTGAGCTTCACCTTGAAATTATTGTTGACCGTCTACTTCGTGAGTTTAAAGTGGGTGCAAACGTTGGTAAGCCTCAGGTTGCCTACCGTGAATGTATTACGCAAACCAAAGAAGTGGAAGGCAAGTTTGTACGTCAGTCAGGGGGTCGTGGGCAATACGGACACGTATGGTTGCGCCTTGAGCCTCAAGAACGTGGGGCTGGCTTCACCTTTGAAAATAAAATTGTGGGTGGGGTGGTACCTAGAGAGTATGTTCCCGCTGTACAAAAAGGGGTTGAAGAAGCCCTTAAAGGTGGGATTATGGCTGGCTATGAACTCATTGACATTAAAGTCACCATTTTCGATGGTAGTTACCACGATGTTGACTCTAATGAAATGGCCTTCAAAATTGCTGGATCTATGGCGTTAAAGGCAGGGGTACCTAAAGCAGGTCCTCAGCTCCTTGAACCCATGATGAAAGTGGAAGTTGAAGTACCCGATGATTTTCTAGGTGATATCATTGGAAACCTTTCTAGCCGTCGTGGACGTGTAGAAGGTATGGAAGCTCTTGAAGGTCTGGGTATTCAGAAAGTACGTGCGATGGTACCTCTTTCTGAAATGTTCGGCTATGCCACAGATATTCGCTCCATGACCCAAGGACGTGGTACCTTCTCGATGGAGTTTGATTGCTACGAGCCTATGCCCTCTCACTTGGCAGATGGTCTCATTGCAAAGCATCGTGGTACCGCTAGCGTATAACGCCTATTCTTAGGTTCTCATCTAAATGCTAAAAAAGCCTCCTTCATTCCCTTGAAGGAGGCTTTTTTAGTAGGTTTACACCTAAGACATGAAAAAACCGTTAAGCACTTTCCACTTAACGGTTTTTAACGAGAGTACTTCGTACAAAAACACATTAACCCTGTAATGAGAGTTGCCTAAACGTCGGTTGATGTTGCGTGTGGTGTTCGTCTTTACCACCATCTTTACGAGGGAACAGAGCCTGAAACGTTTTCGAGCTTTGATAAAACGGCATGGGAGCATTGTTAGGCGTGTTCCAGTCAAAGGTTAGAAGAAATCGTCCCTTCTGTTGCTCTTTTTCGGTAAACTTGAAAGGATCTATTTTGTGGGCATATTTATTATGCCAACGAATCGCTTTTTGATGCTCTTCTGGTGTAAACGCTGGATGCTCAGGAGAAGACCCATTCACACGCTTGAGCGTATCTGCCGTGACAAAGGTTAAATTATACATATCAGGGTGGGCTTTTTTAATAGCCGCTACACCATCTGGATTGGCAACGAGCGTGGCATAATAAACATGAGGAAACATTTTCAAGGTTTGCTTAATCGTAGGACTTTCCAAAAACTCTTTAAAGTCTGTCCCATTCCCAAGCATATCATCAAGAATAACAAGATTTTTGATACCACCATGTTTATCAGGCTGTACCATCGCTTCCATTTGTTTAGGATTTAACAGTTGGCTATAGTCAATAAAGGGGCCTGAGTCATTTTTGACATTTAAGTGTGAAAAAGGATTATAAGGGCTTTCTTTAAGTTGCGAAGCTTGTCGCATCAAGTACGTCATCATGCCACCACTTTTCGCAGCCCCTAAACTGGTAAACACGGTTTTTTCAGGCTCTAAGCCATAACGATGACGCATCGTGTCATAGAGTTCTTTCATCCCTACCCGAGCATTTTTAAGCGTCAAAAATTGGGTATGCTTCAACATGTGCAGTGCCATGCGTTGGTCATCTTTTCCCTCAAATTGTGCTACCCAATGCTCAATAGGAATGGTAGCATGGCGTACCAAGGAAGGACGTGCTTGCTTGACGTGATGGATTTCACGCAAGATGTCATGAGATAACCCAAGCGGTTTCATTTCAGCACTTAAAAAAGAGGCTCTATCGGCAGGAGAAGTCCCCTTTTTACCCTCAGAACAGCTAGGCATACATACCTCATGACCAAAGCGCTCTACGGGAGCATAAACTTTACGGTGGGCATTCACCTGCGAAGG
>JBJTUH010000024.1:0-7058 GCA_046080605.1 Vampirovibrionales bacterium | reverse complement strand
GTTGTGATATGAAACTCAACAGACTCGGCACTTGCGTTCAAGTTTCCAAACATATACGTTGCACTGAAGGTACTTTGCGTTGCCGTATGGCAAAGGTTACGCCATGCGACTGCAGGGTTACCTTGTACCCATGAAGCGAATGCAGAGTTTGTAGCCCATGAGGAAGGAATATCCACAGGATATTGAGGGTCATTGACTACCGCAAGTAAACAATAATGGTCATTCACGCCTGGTGGTACCACGTTATTGAACGAAAAGGCTGTTTGAGATAAGGCAACATCCTGAGAAGCAATATTCAGTGAAGAAGGATTTTGAGTATCACACAACGGCACTGCGGATAAACCACTGGCACTTACAAGAGGGTTCCAGCTACCACCAATACTAGGAGCATTCAGTAAGGAAGCCGTGGCATAATACAGATTTACGTTACCCGTTTGAACTTGTGGATTTAAGTTCTTAGCACGTACAAAAATGTTATTTGTTGACCCCGTTCCAACCGATAAAGGCTTTCCAATATCGCTATTATACGTAGACGAAGCAACGGCAGGAGACAAGATATCATTGCCATAGGGGATAATGTCAGGAGACACACATGGCACACCTGTCGTGGCGGCTTGCCCAGTATCATCGAGCAAATCACGTATTAAAATACCTTGGTATGGAAAAGAAGGAGTGGTCATTTGAAATGTTTTTCTAATAGTCACAAGACGCAACAAGACACAACACAAACCAGTCAAAACACATGAAACGAAGACTGGCTTTAGAAAACATATGTTAAAAATAACAATTACAAAGGGGTGAATTGCAAAAATATATCAAAAGTACTATAAGTATCTATTGAAACCCTCCAAGATGCGTATTGATTCGTTTTTAAAAAACAGTGAGCATATCATACCTTTATCTGCTGTCTTTGATACGTCAATATCCTCTTAGAAGAGCATATTTGCATATGAGGGCATCCTGTATTTTAATAGAGGAAGGAAAGGCATCATGAATGCTCCCTCCTCGTGTGTGTGATACCCCAATGATGTGATAACCAAATATAAGGGTTTGTGTATTTACGATGAGTTCTCAAGTGCTTCACCCCATGGCTCAGTGCGTTCAACCCTCTTCCTCTGACGTACAAGGGGGAAAGCAGTATGTGTTTGCCTATAACCTTGGGTTAGAGTCATTAGGGTACTGCGTCCGTGAAGCAAACCCTGAAGTGGTTAAGCCTGAAGCCATCGGTGTACGCCTTGTGCCTGCCACCCATGCCTCTTTAACTGAGCGTGGTCTTCCTGAACGCAGAAGAGCGATTCGTACCCGTTTGGCACACAAAGCCCGTGAAACCTATTTTAGGCACATGTGGGAAGAGGTATACGGGCTTGAAAGTCTGCCTGCAGGAGACCCTCGCTGGCAATGGCAAACCACGAAAAAAGGCAAACTGTGCAATAGTGTAGGGCTTCGGGTGGCAATATTGGAAGACATCAAAAACCCCGATGGTACAGCACTAGAAGACTGGCAGTATTTTAAAGCCTTTCATCACGCCATACAACGCCGTGGGTACGGCATTGTACCATGGCAAGCCAAAGAAGTAAAAACCAAAACCAAAGAGGGGGAAGACAAAGAAGCTACAGAGCTTTTAGAAACTTGGAAACAGAAAATCCAGACCCACCCCCGATGCCAAGACATGCCTGAACAGTACAGTTTTCCTTGCTATTTTGAAGCAACCATTGGCGAACTCTGGCATTACACGCAACCAAAACAGCTTGCTTCACGTATTGCAGGTACCGCTGATAAAGTACGAATTGAAAAATGTTCCGTCCCTCGGGAACCTGTAACCCAAGAACTTATCGCCCTATTTGAATGTTTACAACACGCTCACCCTGATAAGCAAGCCCTTCAACAAACGGGTGCTGTTGAGCAATTTTTATACGGACGTTCAGGTCTGCCATGTGCAAGCTATGAAGCCATGCGTAAAGGTGCAAGCGCGCAGCTCAAATCTTATGCGAAGTTCAGAGGCTCTAACCGTGTCTATAAAATCACCCATCCTGACACAGGCAAGAAAGAACCTTTTACCATTCAAGGGAAGCCTTTTCCGTTTGAGTGGGAGGGGGTGCTATCTCAAAAAAGTCCTCGGTTTGATAACCGTATTATTGCCAAGTGTTGTCTGATTCCTAGGCTAAATGTTGCTCGTGCCAAACGGGATAACGAACGTTTCAAGCCAGACGGTATCAAGTGGAGTATTGTGAATGATGCAAAAGCGTTGATGATGCTTAAAAATCTACGCTTTACAGATAGAAATAACGTCACTCGTTGTCTTACCCCTAAAGAACTACACACCGTGTGGGAAGTTTTCTTGAAAGATAAGCAAGACTCACTTAGTGCAAGTTGGCTTAATAAAAAATTACCTGATTTAGCCAATGCTGTAAAATATAGTACAACAGCCCAAGCTAAAAAAAGCTATTACCAGTTCGATGACTGGAAACCATCCGTAGAGGGGCGTTCAAGTCTTTCACGTCCAGCAGCCTATTTATTGAAAGAGCTTATTTTGTCAGGAAACCGTCCTTGTGACTTTATTCAAGGATTTTTGGATGCTGGTCATTACCCTACCTTGTGTAAAAATACTGGAGACGTTTTATATCCTCAATTATGTCAACAAAAAGGGAAAACAGGACTTACGGCTTCTGATCTTATTGACTTTGCAAAAGGAGTAGGGTGGGATACTTCTTGGGAGACCCTACACTTAGGTGATCGCCGGGACAAGTTTTTAAATGAGCCACTTGAGGTTCGTGAAAAAGCAATTCAGCATATTATTGCAACATGTCGTAATAACTTAGTACGCAACCGTTTACAGCTATTTTTTAACTTTTTCAAACAACAAGTTAGACAGTATGGTGTACCTGCTTATGTGGTACTAGAGTTTATTCGAGATGAAAACAGCCTACAAAATCGTAAAGCTATTGAAAAAGCTCAAAAATACCTTGAAAAAAAGAATGAAGGTTATAAAAAGACTCTCATAGATTCTTTCCATGTTCAGGAGCATAGTATTACAGGCAAAATGATGCTTAAAATGGCACTATGGGAAGAACAAAAATATATATGCCCTTATACAGGTGCACCTATAGACAACCCTTTAGATGCACGCTGGGATGTAGACCATATTGTCCCTGTGTCTATTTCAGGTACAAGTAACCGAGAAAACCTCGTATTAGCCTCAGCAACGTTTAACCGTCAAGAAAAAATCAATAGCACTCCTTACGAATTTTTCTCAAAGCAAGGCAAACAAGCTCTTGAGACTTACCAAGGTAGAATTATGAGTATGGATAAACTTCCTAAGAAAAAGCGTGACCTCCTGACGAGTGAAAATGCTCGTGAACAAGTCATGTCCTCTTACCAAGGATTAGCAGCAACATCTTACATTAGCCGTTTGGTGCAACAAGTGGTGCATTTATATTGTAATAAAGGGATGGGTACTGAAGACCAAGAACGCTTCGTTTTTGTTGCCAACGGAAAACAAACCAACCGTATGGCAAAAGCCCTCAATGCCTATTATTACTTGTATGATGACAAAGTACAATGGGAAGTGCTTGCAACGCATCCTAATGGCGAGACTAAATATCAATATGCCGTAAAGAATCGAGCAAACAAACGACATCACGGCGTTGATGCGTACTTGCTTAGCTTTTTTAGAGAGTTTTTCAAACCTGAGTATGATGAATACTTGAAAGTAACCGTGCCAAATGTCTTCCAAAAAGGGTTTATTGACACCAAACTGCGTAATGCCATTCAACCCGTCACTAAAAGCATTGTACCCATCAACATTAAACGGAATAAAATCGACCTTGACCTAAAAGACACCGCTTATGGCATACGTGTTGAACAAGTGAAAACAAAATATGGTAGTGAAGAACACTATCATTTGGTGGGACGCTCACGCATTACCCGTAAAGACATTGCAAGTATGCGAGACAAGGCATTAGCTGACACGCTTACGCAACTCCCTGATACAGCATGGCAAACGGTGAAAGAAATGGGAAGTAGCTCTGTGATTCTGCAAGACCACATCACGGTGAAGCATCCGCATTTTAAAACACCCATAACAAAAACCAGTAAAGTAACCTACCATTTAACAGATAAGCCCTATACTGAAGTGAGCCGTACACAGAATGCACGGTATCAAATTGCGAACTATGGCGATGTCACTCACGCTAACACAAAAACCACACTACAAGGGCTACGTGGACTTACCTTTAAATGCAGTAAAAGTGCGATAGGGCAAGTGGTGTACAAAGAAGGCAAGTCATGGAAAGTACAGCCACTGTACACCCATGTCAATCGCCATGAATTACTGAATAAACTCAGCCATGAAGGCTATCCGTTATACACCTCACCCTCAGGCGAGCCTATTGTGTTTAGCACAGGGTGTATGATCATGACAACCCAGCCCCACCCTAAGCTAGAAGCCAAAGGGATTTACCCTTATCAGCCTTATGAGGTGTCTTCGGTGAAATTAAACGGGCAAGTGGATTTAAAAGTGATTGAGTCTAAGCCTTCTATTAATTATTTCATAGAAGCTGGTCTGCAACTTTACAGCCCTGAGGTCATACCCGCCATGGTTTAAACAGATGCCGTCATCCTTAAAGAGACCGTATCAGCTTTCTGAAGTATCTTTGAGGGTACAGCAAAGCGTTCATTTTTAAATAAAGGAACGCTTGACGATGAATTATCTCATGTATGTTGATGTGTTGGTTTTTGGCTTTATGCCCGTGGCACTGTGTTACTTCTCAGAGGATGAAAGGTTTTATGTATGAAAACCCCCGATAGTTTAAAAGCCTGTATTAACCCGAAAGAAACCCTCTATTTTTGGATTGCCGTAATAGCGACCCTTGCCGTAGTATGCTGGATATTAGGAAGCATCACCCTATTAGGCGCGGTACTTGGCACAACATTAAAGGAAACGTTACAAAATGATGTTGACCCTTCCGTGACCCTCATGGTGATAGTGAGCTATGTTGTGTTTTACGTGGCAATGATTGGTATCGCCCTGTTTATTGGACAAGGACTTTTTGTAGGATGGCTAGAAGGAAATGCCGTTAAAATAAGCCCTCAGCAGTTTCCTGAAATTGATGCCCGTGGTACGGTGCTTGCCGAAAAAATCGGTTTAAAAAAGCGTCCTAACATGTACGTGCTACAAGAAGGAGGCTTCTTGAATGCCTTTGCTACAAGGTTTTTTGCGAAAGACTATGCTGTATTTTACTCTGAAGTGATAGAACTTGCTTACCAAGAAGGGGAAGAAGCCCTTGACTTTATTATTGCCCATGAGTTTGCTCATATTCAACGGAACCACGTACTGAAACGGTTTTTACTGTTTATAGGGTTACTTATGCCTTTTCTGGGGAAAGCCTATTACCGTGCATGTGAGTACACCTGTGATGCTATGGCAGCTTTTGTTGCCCCTCAAGGTGCTATTAAAGGCTTAACCTTACTGGCAGTGGGAAAACATTTGCACAAGCGGATGCTTCCTGACGTAATGGTACGCCAAGCGGAAGATGAAGCTGGTGTTTGGTGCTGGCTGGCTGAGATAGTGAGTACACACCCTCATTTGTATAAGCGTATCCAACGGCTTTTGATGTGGCACTTATAGGCATGTAGGTGGGAAATATGTTACATGAACGGGCGATTCGTGAATCGCCCGTACGATACATCACCCACACATAGTTTTATGATGAAACCCCTACCAATTCGTAAAACATTACGCTTACCTCATTATAATTACAGTCAAGCAGGAGCATATTTTGTTACGTTTTGCACCCATCATCGTGAATGCCTATTGGGGCATATTACGAAAGAAGGCATGATGGCGTTAAATGATGCAGGCTATATAGTACAAGCCACATGGTATGATTTACCCAACCATTACCCAACGATAGCATTGGATGCATTCGTTATAATGCCCAATCATGTTCATTGTGTGATATGGATACAGAACGACGCAATATCCTATGTAGGGGATGCCCTTGTGGCATCCCGTCACCCCGACATATCGAACGACTCACTTAGCGGGACACCACAAGGGTGTCCCCTACATCGAATCATTGGGGGATTTAAATCAATTGTAACGGTTGAATATATTAAAGGTGTTAAAACCAAGCAATGGAAACCATTGAACGGTAAATTATGGCAACGAGACTATTATGACCATGTCATACGGAAGGAAGACGATTTAACTCGCATCCGTGAATACATCATCCATAACCCTACCCAGTGGGCATTAGACGAAAATAACCCTAACGCTACGCCAAAAACGGGCAATTTGTGAATAATCTCTACACATCAAATCCAACCTCTTTTGGATAGGTCTGTTATAGGAAATACCCTTAGCATACATTTTGTAGGGGACACCCTTGTGGTGTCCCTCTAGGTGATTTTTATATATATCGGGTTGGCGGGATGCCACAAGGGCATCCCCTACAGCATATACTCTATAACAAGCTCTCATTGCGTTTTGATTCCCCCCCTTTATAAAGTGTGTTAAACTGGCACCCTAACGAGCATGACGCTTTCACTTGTTTTGATTCCCCCCCTTTATAAAGTGTGTTAAACTACGAACTCAACCAGTTCAAGCAACAATGAAGTTTTGATTCCCCCCTTTATAAAGTGTGTTAAACTCCGCAAACATACGTGTGCATCCAGCCGAATGTTTTGATTCCCCCCCTTTATAAAGTGTGTTAAACTACCTTTACAAAACTTAGCACCTGTGCTATATATAATTGTATAAGTTTAACACACTTTATAAAGGGTAGGGGTTCTGTCATAACTGAATGGTTTATCTTTTCAACCTCTGCATAGTTACGTTGAATTGCATAAGCTTCTTTTAAAAAATCATTTTAACATAATAAAAGGCATTATATTGCATTTTTTGCGGGATTGCCTTTTTTGTGTTTAAGCCTGAGAAGGTCACACGCAGAAAAACACGTCAGTTTTCACCGATTTTTACCGTTCGGGACTATTTTATAAGTATTCACTGGAAGAGTTTTGTTATTTTTACCGCTCGGTAAAAAAGATGAGAAATAGAG
>JBJTUH010000023.1:0-2600 GCA_046080605.1 Vampirovibrionales bacterium | reverse complement strand
TGCCTCCTTAAGGGATACCGAAAACGTGCCGTTGCACGAAGATATTCAAGCGTATTTTGAACGAGAAGTGCTACCCTTTGCCCCAGATGCGTGGATTGAACATAGCAAAACGAAGATAGGCTATGAAATACCCTTTACCCGATACTTTTATACCTATACGCCCCCACGCCCTTCGCAAGAGATTATGGACGAGATTTTAAGCATTGAGCAAGGCTTACACGGCGTGTTAGGAGGCATTTTTAATGGCTAATACGCAAGCATCCGTTGTTTCCATTTTGGAAATAACTGATAAGAGTACTAATTAAAACCAGACAAAGAAAGATAGGCTTATGAAAAAAGACTTAATTGACTCTTCTCTTGAACGTCAAAATGTATTGAATAACCCTTACGCTATAAAAGAATTACAGCAGGTATTAAACCTTGCATTTGGACGAATTTTTAATGATCAACTTGTCTTTACCAAAAAAGAAATTGCGGATTTCTATGAAATTGACGATCGAACAATGGAACGTTATGTCTCTGAACATGTTGAAGAGTTAAAAAAGAATGGCTATAAAGTTTTAAAAGGGAAAGAACTCCTTCATTTTAAAGAAGCACTTGTCTATGCTACCGACATAAATGTCGGTAGCATAGATCCAAAGGTTTCTCAGTTAGGTATTTTTACCTTTAAAGCCTTTTTAAACATCGGGATGTTGCTGGCGGAAAGCGAAAAAGCACGACAATTACGTTCTTCTATTTTAGATATTGTTATTCAAGTAATTACAGAAAAAGTGGGCAAGACGAAAACGTATATCAATCAACGAGATGAAGATTACTTGTCTTCCGCTTTTCAAGAAGAAACGTATCGAAAAGCATTTACCGATGCCCTAGACAAGTATATTCACCCTAAACAAACGTGGATTTATGGTCATTTCACGAATAAGGTTTATCAAGCTATTTTTGAAGAAAATGCAAAAGAATACCGTGAAATTTTAAGCCTCACCCCCCAAGAAAAAGTAAGAGATACCTTTTATGCGGAAGTCCTAGACTTAATAGCGTCTTTTGAAGCAGGTTTTGCAGAAAGACTGGAAGAAGCCTCACAGAGCAAAGGGCATAAACTAACAATGGCAGAAGCCAAAGCCTTGTTTGATAAATTCGCCAAACAAGCCGTTTTTAAACCCCTCATTACCAAAGCGAAAACCATTATGGCAAGCCGAGACTATAATTTGAGAGACGCTTTTCATCATAAGTTAGAAGCCTATATTCATGCCATGCCCGAAGCCGATTACGAACGCTTTTTAGGTGAAAAAAGTAAGGCACTTGAAGCACGAATGAGTGAATCGCTTGATGTCTATAAACGACTGAAGGATAGGTAAAATATGCACTATAATTACTTCGATGTTGAACATGCCATTCAAACGCATCATTTCATTCTTAAAGATTCAGATGAGCAAAAAGGTGTAAAGGAAAAAGGCTTGCTTGAAAGTGTGTTGGAACACATGAAAAATGATGAGTATTACCCTGATTTTTTAGACAAAATAACACACTTAGTTTTTGGCATTAATAAAAACCATCCGTTTCATAACGGCAACAAACGAGCCAGCGTTGCCCTTTCTGCCCTTTTTTTAGAACTCAATGGTTTTGATGACACACTGAAGCAATACCAACACGGCATGGAAGAACCGACGGTATGGCTAGCCAGTAGCCTGCTTGAACGAGACACCCTTAGAAAAATTATTCGTTATGTATTGTGTGAAGATGCCTTTCATGTGGCGGTTTTTATTCAAGAAGCCAAACGATTTGCCCCTTTGATTGTGCCACCCGAACCTGAAAAAGGCTGTATTTCAAACGAGTTACTAAAACAAATGGTAGACGATTGGTTTTCAATAGAAATGTGCTTAAGCGATGCCACCAAGTTTGCCATTATGCAAGCGGTTGGTGAAAGACAAAGGATGCAGACATGATCAAAACGGAATACAGCCAAGCTCTAAAGCCGAGTGGTGTGCCGTGGGTTGGCGACATCCCCGAACACTGGGAGGTTCTAAAGCTAAAGAACCTTGCAGAGCTTTATACAGGAAATAGTATCAGTGATGGCGAAAAGAAAAACTATTCTAATTCAATAAACGCAATTCCTTATGTTTCTACAAAAGATATAGACGTAGAGACTAAAAGCCTTAATTGCGACAATGGTATGTTTATACCTTTAGAAAACACTTCATTTAAAGTAGCTCCTACAAACTCAACTCTACTTTGTATTGAAGGAGGAAGTGCAGGCAAAAAAATTACTTTTACGAATCAGGATGTTTGTTTTGTGAATAAACTATGTTGCTTTAAGTGTAATAATCACTATCATCCAAAGCTATTGTACTATTATTGCCAGTGTGACGCTTTTCTAACAGATTTCTATTTAAGCCTGAATGGTTTAATTGGTGGTGTAACAGTTAGTAAAATTAAACAGATTCTTATTTTAGTTCCCCCACTGCCTGAGCAAGAGGCGATTGCTCGCTACTTGGACGACAAATGTGCGTTGGTGGATGCCACGGTGGAAAAAGAAAAGCTCGCCATTGCCAAGCTGAAAGAATACAAGCAAGCCATCATTACCGAAGCCGTTACCAAGGGCA